>DMAO01000159.1 GCA_003446545.1 Sphaerochaeta sp. | reverse complement strand
TTACTAGCAATACTTGCATCATTCATTTTGCAATGGTCGGGGAATTAGAAAAAATAGTGTTCCTCCCTGCAATTCCATACGTGTCCAAATAGAAAGACATTTCTGTACCATCATTCCCCTTTATTGAAAAATGTCCAACATTTCATACAGGGTATTGTGGTGTTTTGACAGCATCTAGGAAACTCTCTCTATCTGCTTCCCAATCGCTCCGATTGGTCGTAAACCTCACCCATAGAACGGAGAGATTTACTCGGACTGGACAAGAACTTGAGCAGTACCGACAAAAGCATATACGGTAGCGTCAATACCAAATCACTCTAGGAACTCGGTAGTTGCAGTTTCTACACAATGCCATACGCTGCACTTCTGGTAAAGCCAAACAGAATCTAAACCAAATAAGTCGGGCCGATTTTCCAGTTAGCGGAAATGTAAGCTATGATAGCAAGATACCCGAAACCCATGTATATATTCAGCGAGAAGTTTGTCTGTAGAAATCGAATAGGCAAACAGACAAGAAACAAATGGGGTAATTACGCTAATCTTCCCCATAAAGCTCCCTTGAAGCAAAACAGGATATGTTTCCCCTACTAGGTATGTACTAACACATACCAACGAGGAACACATGAAAAAAACAAGTATGATTACCCTTTTGCTTTTACTCTTCGGTTACTCCTTATTCGCCGTATCCAGCTGGATTGGTGTGCAAACCTTCACAACAACAGGCACAAGCAACCCTGCCCTTGCAATATGGGGTACCGATCTCGAGGGAGAGAGCGTAGCAAGCCTTGCAGGGGCAAACATCGCAGGATCGATATACCCAGTGAAAAGATTTCCCTTTGGGTTTGGGTTCCAAGTTGGGGCAAGTGAAATGAGTTCTATCTCCAGCAATACTGCAGAGATTGACCTCTCTGAATACCCTTTGGCATGGAGAGGAAGTCTGTCAGCCCAATACCACACGCATATATTTGGGCACCTGTCGATGGAGCTTGGCATGGGACTCTTAGGTGAGCGGATGAACAAGGCGGTAGGTAGTGGCAATACGGAAATAAGGGCAACCTTGAACTCGTTGGGCCTTCTAACCTCCATCAATATGTTCCTGCCCCTATCTGATGCCTTCTCCCTTGTTGGCGGTATTGGGACTTCACTGCCCATCTATACCCAGAGGAAAATCTCTAGAGGTGATAACACCGACAAGGCCAACGTTGATGTGGAAGGGATAACTGTCCATGCCCAGCTAGGGATTTCCTTAGCGCTATAGATATAAAGCCATTACATTAGTTCGTCTCTTGCCGTGGGTTGTCTGTTTCAAAAAAGAAAAGAAAAAATGAAGCTTGAACTGGAATATTTAGTAATATCACACAATATCCTGTAATATTCTCCACTATTCCACAACAGACAGGTGTCTAGATTGACTAATAGATATTACTGGTGTACTGTTACTCAGATGCGAAAAAAATAGCTTACAGCTTGGGCCCTACATTCCGAATAGTTTATCTGTGTGGATAATACCATACAGTGATGAAGTTGCCCCTATAGAGGGTACCAAATGTGGAGTCCAGGTAAGCTAGAGTATCAAAATATCTTCAAAGTATGCATTTACAGAAAGATACAGCTTTCTGAAGGGATATGTGCACTTACGATACTTTGATGGCAGAAGTCTCAAGCTCCGTAGTGAGAGACGTCTTTTTGGTCTGAACAAAAGAGAAACCAGAACTATATTCAAAACCAAGACAGTGGCGATCACAAGGACATCGGGAAGATAGGGAGACCCCATTGAGGGGTTGTACTATTGGTGCGATCCAAGAAGCAGGATTGACCGCGGCCAGTTTTAAAAGATCCTAAAAGGATGGTAATTAAAAAAATTACTTATATTTCTTACCTGCAAGTGGAAATTGTTTTTACGCTTGTCCTCCTACTTGAATATACATCTTGAAAAAAAGAGAAAAGAGAAAATAATGAAAAAGACATTGATTCTATGTACGATCATCTTACTTGTCACCGGCTTCCTATTCGCTGCACCAAGCTGGATAGGTGTCCAGGGCGTCGGTTCCTACCAACAGAATACCACAACGATTGATGGGGATGAGCAGGAACATACAGCAAACCTTGGTGGCATGAATATCGCAGGAACCCTCTATCCAGGAGAGTCACCAGTAGGAATCGGATTCCAATTCGGTGCTTCCAAGACAATGAAGGCCACACGGGGATCAACAGAGCTGGTTGTAGAGGACTATCCTCTGACCTACAATGGTGCTGTCATGGCAAAATTCAGGGCAGGTATGTCTGAGATGTTGGCTTTGGAACTTGGTGCAGGACTCATGTATGAGAGAACAATCACGACCTATGATATCCTAGGCTATGAGGCTGAGACTAATCTCAATACTCTCAGTGTGCTGACTTCTGCCGATCTGGTGGTTCATCTCTCTGACTCACTAGCTCTTATTGGTGGAGTTGGCGCATCCTTCCCTCTCACTACGAAGGGAACCTATGAAGACAGTGTAGGTACATCCATCGAGGATGAGTATGATGTGAAGGGCTACACAGTCAGTGGAAAGGTTGGAGTCGGCCTAAGCTTCTAGAACCTCAAGACTTAGCTAGCTACACTAGCATTCATACAGAAGACCCCACACTCTCTGGTACAATCCAGAAGGTGTGGGGTCTCTTTAGCTAGTAATCTTGTGTTGATCCCTCCTATGAGCGAACCTCAATCTTAGCCTGTTTCTCATACCACTGGATCAGCCCACCATGGTCGTCGCTTCCCTTCCCTTCGGAGGAGAGGCTCTTCATCATGGCGATGGCGGCCTCGCTGATAGGAGAAGGGGTTCCGACACTCTTGGCAGTATCAAGTGCGTTCTGCAGGTCTTTGATGTGCAAATCGATACGGAAACCCGGCTTGAAGTTGCCAGAGAGCACCAAGGGGGCCTTGGCATCGAGGACAGTACTTCCTGCAAGACCACCGCGAATAGCCTTGAAGACCTTTTCAGGATCAACATTTGCCTTGGTTGCAAGCACCAGGGCCTCAGACATACCGGCAATGTTCGCGGCGACCATAATCTGGTTGGCAAGCTTGGTTATGTTTCCACTACCGATCTCACCCACCAAGGTGACGCTGCCTCCCATGACTTGAAGAATTGCCTCAACCTTTGCAAAAGCTTCCTCAGGGCCACCGACCATGATAGCCAGAGTCCCGTCGATTGCCTTGGGCTCCCCACCACTTACGGGGGCATCGAGCATGATCACCTGCTTCTTGGCAAGCTCTGCAGACACTTCCCTGCTTACGATGGGAGAGATTGAACTCATGTCGATAACGATGGTGTTGGGCCTTACCCCTTCGATGACCCCACCTTTTCCAAGGACAACCTCTTGCACATGGGGTGAGTTGGGTAGCATGGTGATGATGACATCACTGACTGCAGCGACTTCCTTGGAGGAAGGGCGAGATGCAGCACCAGAGGCAACAAGCTCCTCGACCGCACTCTTGTTCAAATCATTAACCGTAAGGGAGTATCCTGCCTTGAGCAGGTTCTTTGCCATGGGCTTACCCATAATTCCTAATCCAATAAATCCAATCATCATACAAAAGCCTCCTTAGTTGGCTGACAGAACAGCCCTGACTTTCTTGGCGACATCCTCACTCTCCAAGCCATAATGCTTGAGGAGGATGGAGTAGTTCTCTGCAGAGGTACCGAAGCTGTCTTGGATTCCAAGCACCTCAATCGGGAGCCTCTTCATGGAGAGGGCCGAACATACAGCACTTCCCAGACCACCGAAGATGCTGTGCTCCTCAGCAGTAACAATGCCCTTCACCCCTTCACAATAGGATTGAAGTGCAGTCACATCAAGAGGCTTGATGGTGCTTACATTGACAACCCGAAGGGAAATACCCTCTTTCTCCAGGATCTTGGCGGCTTGTATGGACTGCTGCACCATGACTCCGGTGGCAAACACCACAACATCCTTGCCCTTGACCATCTCGGTCATCTGACCGATCTTATAGTCTGCCTTGGGATCGGTGACAAGGCTCAGGTCGTTACGGTTAATCCTCAGGTATACAGGTCCGTTACACTCCACCATTGCCTTGGTCATCTTCTCTGTCTCGATGGCATCACAAGGGGAGAGCACTGTCATGTTCGGCAGTACCTGCATCAAGGCGATATCATCGATGCTCTGGTGTGTCTTTCCATCACCATAGTCGGAGAGCCCTGCACTTGAACCACAGATCTTCACATTGAGCTTGGCAATTGCCACCGAAGAGCGAATCTGGTCGTATGCCCTACCCCTTGCAAATACTGCAAACGAATTAATAAAGGGTATCTTACCGGCCAAGGAGAGTCCGGCTGCGACTGAGGCCATGTTCTGCTCTGCAATACCCATCTGGAAATAGCGTTCGGGATAGGCAGAACCAAAGAGACTGGACATCGTTGAGTTTCCCAAATCGGCCTCTAGCATTACGATGCTCTTGTTGTCCTTGCCAAGCTCCACCAATGTCTCACCATATGTTTTCCGTAAACTATCAGACGTTCTCATGCCTCTACCTCTCTCTTCAAGTTTTCAATGCAAACCCAAGCTTCCTTGTACTCTTCCTCAGTCATGGATGCATTGTGGTACTTCGCTTTCCCTTCTGCAAAGGGAAAGCACTTACCCTTAACCGTGTGGGCCAAAATCACTGAAGGCCCTTCGGTGAAGGCCTTCGCCTCCTCAAGGGCATCAAGAATCTGGACCATGTCATGCCCGTCGATCTCAATGACGTTCCAGCCAAAGCTACTCCACTTCCCAACCAGATTTTCAATGGGGAAAATCTCCTTGGTTGTGCTGGTTGCCTGCAGTCCGTTGAAATCCACAATGGCTGTCAGGTTGTTTGCCTTAAACCCATGGGCTGCCATGACAGCCTCCCAAATCTGGCCTTCTGCCTGTTCACCATCACCTACGATGGCATATACCCGATTAGGGAGCTTGTCTAACCTGAGCCCTAGGGCAAGCCCCAAGGCAACAGAGAGGCCTTGCCCAAGAGATCCTGTGACAGCTTCGATGCCAGGGGTCTTGTCCATGTCGGGGTGTCCCTGAAGCATACCTTCAAGAGTCTTGACCTTTGCGAGCTCCTCACGACCAAAGTAGCCGAGTTCCACCAGACAGGCATACTGCACAAGGACAGCATGGCCCTTGCTCATGATCAGACGGTCACGTTTGGGATCTTTGGGGTCGGATGGATTGACCTCCATGGTATGGAAATACAAGGCAGCCATGACATCAGCAATGCTACTGCTCCCACCAAGGTGTCCTACCTTGCCAGGAGGAATCATCTCCAGGATGTTTGCACGTATCTGGATCGCTTTCCTTTTTAATTCTATAATTTGTTCCTGAGAATACTTCATTTTCTCGCTCCTTACCTATTTCGTCTTCAACAGCAGGTGACCCCTCCATCAACAGGCATAGCAATGCCGTTGATGAAAGAGGCTTCATCTGATGCGAGGTACAATACCGCATTTGCAACATCAGAAGCCTTGGCAAGGCGCCCAAGGGGAACCTCATCCAATCTCTGCTGTCTCTTTACCGGATCCTTGAACATCTCCTGAACCAAGGGGGTATCCACTGTGCTGGGATGAATCGAATTGCACCTGATGCCATCCTTCGCATAGCGAGAAGCTATGGACTTGGTCAGTAAGGTCACAGCCCCCTTTGTGGTCGTATAAGCCTCAGGAGTATAGCGATGACCAATGAGACCACATACCGAAGAGGTGTTGATGATCACACCCCCACCTTGATTACGCATCACCGGAATCACCTGCTTGGTGCCGAGGAATACACTTCCCACGTTTACCAGCATCATGGTATTCCACTCGCTAAGGGCCATCTCTTCAATGCCCTTACGGATATTGATTCCGGCGTTGTTCACCAGGACATCGAGATGTCCTTCCTTTTCTACAATATGAGAGACTACTCGTTCCCACTCTTGGGGAGAGGTAATGTCCATCTTCTCAAATACCACTCTTCCCTCGAGGCCTTTGAGTTGCTCTTGCAAAGCAATGCCCTTCTCCTGATCAAGATCCAGCAGGTAGACAGTTGCTCCCTGTGAGGCAAGCAACTCTCCCATTTCCGAGCCCAAGCCACCACAACCACCGGTTATTACTATGGTTTTTCCCAGCACTTTCATAATTTGTATATTTCTCCATAAGGATATTCGTAGGAAAGAATTGGTATATTTATAATAGTGAATGGAATAAACAGTTATTATCACTTCAACAATTAATACAACCGCGGCTTTCCAGTATATTCGGCTCTTCTTAATCTTAAGTGATAAGACTAGAAGGAGCCTTTTCAAGGTACTTGATTTTTACTATGCTTGCTCAACAAGAAGGCATTTTAGTTCAGGAACAATGGGTAACTTATCCAATTCTCCTTGTTCGAACCATTTGATTGTTTGCATTGCTGATTGTGCCATCCGTACATTTGCAGCGACTGTATGAGAGGCAACATGTGGAGATAGAATGACATTTGGCAATACT
>DMAO01000154.1 GCA_003446545.1 Sphaerochaeta sp. | reverse complement strand
AAGTTCTGTTTGAAGGTGTGATCATCTCTGTACAGCCTAGGATTAGGCTGCTTCGTTCCTTTGACGAGAGAGCTCACACCTACTTGGGGTATGCCCTGGTTGTCGCTGACATAAGAAGTGGGCAGAACCTGTCCCTAGGCATAGGAGTAGGGACACAACAGAAGCACAAGTTCAGAGTTGGTCTGACCATCTCCGGCTCTTGCTCTAGAGTGCAGGATCCCCACACCGAGAGCGTGGACTATTATCGAGTCTCAAGGCTGAAGATACTTTCAGAAAACCCGGAGGATTCTTCTTTTCCGCCCTGGAAGACGATTCCTCCTGAGCTCCCTTTCTATCGTGAAAGAGGGCCGAGAAGGCTCTCTGTAAGAACCTATGAGAGCAAGTGCACATCCTGCATCTGGGGATGCAAGATGGCAGTTGAGATTATCATAGACCAGTGGAACCCGGGAAAGAGGAAGTATAGGCAGGAGACCTTCTGCTATGGACCTAAGAACTGTGCTCTATACGCTAGTGGTCCTACCCGAAAGGTCCCTGGAAGGAAAGGTATGGTATTTGAGGAGGAGGATTGGGTGGATGAGATGCTTACATCCGATAGGGAAGAGGATGAATGACAATGACGGTTTTCGTGCTTACTCCCTGATCCTTCCTGTATGGTGCCACTTTGCCAATTGCCAGGAATAAGAAAAAGCTTCCCTCGTTGCCATCGAAAGCTCCTCTGTTTTGTCATCTGATCATCATTGATCCTGTCTCTTATGCTCTCAAGGCAAACTCCACCATCTGCTGCTTGGCATTGGCAATGTTTCCCCTGTCCATAGCCTTCTTGACCCTGGAGAGAATCTTCTGCCCCTCCAAAGGGGAAAGAGGGTTCTTGTCTGTAGCCTGTGCAAGGCTGATGCTCAGATCCAGGACCCCATAGGCGGCCTGGATGTTTCCCATCTGGATATTCTCTATCAAGGCTGAGTCGAGTATCTCCAGCAGGAAGGGGGTTGTTACTACAGACTGCTCGTCATCGAGAAGCAGGTAGTGTGGTGTATATCGCATGGCTTATATCCTTTAGGAACAGACCTTAGCACCCACCGCGTGTGAGCCTTTCCGCCTGTCGTGCTAACAATATCGTCATAAAAGATTATTTTTTCAAGTAGTAGCAGTGTATATTGCTTTCATTTCCTATCATAGTAAGCGTTTCACTCTTCCCGTCCTTGCTTGCCGAGTAGAGAAGTTTCACTGCAAACTTTTGCCCACCTGATTCGATGGAGAATCCATACCCCTCTGTGTATACAAGCTCAACGAGCACTGGGGGCATATCTTTCAAGTACATGGTAGTGCTTGCAGATTCGTTCTCCGCATGTTTCGTAGCAATGACAAACTTCAGTACTGCTATGTTATTCAGCTCCTCGAGGGAAGTCACCCCCATGGTAGTGTCCAATTCCCACGTGGAACTGTATAGGCCCTTGAACGTTACTTCCGCCTCTTCTGGAGTAGGGGGCGTGATGGGCTGATAGCTACATCCGTAACAGCTGAAAGCCAGGATAAATACCAGTACTGTTGCACTGACACTGAGCATGGCGACATGGGCCCTGCCTAGTGTCAGCCTTTTCTTCACCTTTGCTTTCTCTTCTGTTCCCTCTTTCTTGTCTGTCTCTGTTGTGGATTCGTCTTGCATGAACATGCTCCTTGTCTTGTTTTGTAAGACAGTTTCCACCCAGAGAAGGCTCTTGCATACTTATATAAGAAATCCATTTTCTGGTTCCGTATTGAGCCTGACGGTCCGACAAGCTGCAGGTTATCCAGAATAGGGCAATAATTCGGGGTTTCCCAAAATGCAAGATTTTTATTGACGACTTATCATCCGTGGTATAGGATTAAGACACTGATTAAATGATTAATCAAACTTAAGGAGGAACTATGAAAAACGTTCGACCAATGGGGGCCAAGCGTGCTCTCATCATGCTTTTGGTTTTTGGACTTGCCCTAGGGATGGCTTTTTCTCAAGGAGCAAAAGAAACTACCAGCACTCCAAGTGGCCCGGTTTCCCTGACCATTGCTACTTGGACCAGCAACCCCGACCAGATTGCATTGTTGGATTCATTCGTGCAGGACTTCGCGAAATCCAAGGGAATTGAGATCAAGTCAAACTTTGAATCAATACCCTTTGGAGAATACAACACAAAGCTTTCTCTGGAACTACAGAGCCAAAACGGACCAGACCTTTTCTGGGTCCTGGAGACAGCAGCTCCTGCTTTCATCGAATCCGGATTGTTGGCCAACCTTGACCAGGCTATGAAAGCTTACGACCCGGCAGACATCTCCTCTGATGCTCTTGAGCTATGGAGCAAGGGCGGGAGTGTCTATGCCATCCCATTCTCCACTTCACCATTTTTCATCCTGTACAACCAGAACCTCTTTGCCAAGGCCGGTGCCAAGAATCCTGACCAGCTCATCGCAGAAGGTGCCTGGACCTGGGAAAACTTTAGGAAAGTAAGCAAGCAGGTTACGGACAACACAGGAATCTGGGCATTCCAGACGGTCGACGGACAAGGCTACGATGCAAGAATTCTGCATAACCTTGCTCCCATAGTACGTTCCTATGGTGGTGATTTTTGGACTGAAGATGGCCAGGTACTGATAAACAAGAGCGAGGCCGTAGCTGCAGTCAAACTTTTCCATGACATGGTATATGTGGATAAGTCAGTTGTCCCACCAGGGAACCAGAGTGACTTCTTCTCGGGCAATGCTGCCATGACTGTTGGCCAGATCTCCCGGGTTTCCAAACTGAAGGATGCTTCCTTCGCATGGGGCCTTGCTCCAATGCCTTCAGGCCCTAAGGGAAATGCCCCTGTTATTGGACAGGCCGCTATCGGAGCACATTCCAAGAGCAAGCATGTCGAATTGGCTGCTGAATTGGTGGCATACATGACCAACAAGAGTTCTGTTGCTGCAATGGCAGGCATTTGGCCACCAGCAAGAAAATCAGTAATGGATTCCGAGGCTTTTCTCACTTCCAACCCAATGGTGACTTCTGTCCAGATGAAAGAGGCAGTAGCCAACTCCATTAAGACTGGTAGGGTACTTCCTTCCCATGTAAAGTATCCCCAGATTGAAGTTGAGTCAAAGATGAGCTTTGATAAGTTGTGGCAGCCAAATGCTGACGTCCGGAAAATCTTGGATGAAGTGGCAGCTGTGTACGCCAAACATATCAAATGACTGATTCCCACTGTATAAGGAGCTAGGGCGATAATGAAGAAACTGTCCTTACAATCGACACATCGACGCGAGGCCATCATTGGGTGGGCGTTCGTAACACCCCAGATGGCAGGCTTTATCATTTTCGTCCTGCTCCCTCTTGTCTCAGTTTTCATGTATGGCATGCAGGAGAAGAATTTGCTCTTTGGAACCAGTTCTTTTGTAGGCCTGGATAACTTTGGTAGGCTTTTCAGTGATCCCCTGTTTGTCAAGTCTCTGGTGAATACCTTGATCTTCAGTGCTGGGGTAGTGCCCCTAAACCTGATCTTTTCGCTGATGCTTGCCCTCTATCTGGGAGGTGGAAAAACCGGGACAAGGTTTGTGCGGGGAATAATCTTCCTTCCTGTCGTGACATCAGGGGTTGCTTGGGCAATCGTCTGGCGGTACCTCCTCCAAGGGGGAACCGCAGGACCGGTGAACTGGTTTCTCTCACAGGTAGGCATTGAAGGTCCCAACTGGCTCTTCGAGAAGGGGTGGGCTATGGCAAGTGTCATAGTAACCCGAGTCATGAAGAACCTGGGGATGAATGTGCTCATCTTTATGGGTGCGGTGCTGAACATGCCGGGCGATGTCATCGAGGCAGCCAGAATTGACGGAGCAAAAGGGTGGAATCTCTTCTCGAAGATAAAGCTCCCCCTTCTGATGCCAACGGTGATGATGGTTACCATCGTTACCGTCATCGGGTCAATGCGTGTATTTGACACCATCAAGCTCATGACCGATGGAGGGCCTGAAGGCTCCACCATGGTCATGGTCTATTACATCTACCATCAGGCTTTCAGGATGTTCGAAACCGGATATGCCTCAGCAATTGCAGTAGTCCTCTTTGGTATTGTCCTTGTCCTCACTCTCGGGCAGTGGGTATCACGAAAAAGGGTCTCGTATTATGAGGTATAAAGAAATTTCAAAGAAACTCCCTTATTGGATGATATTGGTGGTACTTACCATACTGTTTGTATACCCCTTTTGGTGGATGGTGGTTAATTCGCTAAACACCATCACTGACATATTCGGAGATCCTAGCTTTCTTCCGAAGAGTTGGGCGTTCTCCAATTATCAGGAAATATTCACAGTGCAACCTTTTGCACGGCATTATGTGAATACCCTATTGGTTGCAACCGTTGGCACCCTGGGCAATGTGTTTGTTGCTGCAATGGCAGGATATTCTTTCGCGCGAATACGCTTCCCTGGACGTAACGCAGCCTTCTTGCTGTTACTCACCGCCCTGATGATGCCCATTGAGGTCACCATCATCCCGCTCTTCTTCCAGATGCGTAGCTTTGGTGCCCTTGATACCCTGATCCCCCTGATGCTCATTCCAATCTTTGGAAGCCAAGGCGCTTTTTCTGCATTCATGCTCCGACAGTTTTTTGTGACGGTCCCTGTTGAACTGGAAGAAGCAGCACGCATCGATGGGCTCAATCCTTTTTCTATCTTTACCAAGATAATGCTTCCCATAGCCATTCCGGTCCTCAGTTCTGTTGGAATCCTAGCCTTTATCGCCATATGGAACACCTACCTGGAACCTTTGGTATTTCTTAATAGTTTGGAGAAGTATACGCTTCCCTTATCGCTAACAAACTTCAATGACACCTATGGTCTGCCCCAGTGGAATCTGCAACTTGCAGCGACCGCCCTTTCCATAGTACCCATCATGGTCGTCTACCTCATCTTCCAACAAAAAGTCTCCAATGCTATGGTAGGATCTGGCTTGAAGTAGGTAGTCTGACCAGCAGTATCAGAAATTTGGCACTAGTTATCCAAGGAGTGTGGACGGATATGCATACTATGAAAACTTATGATCTCATCGTGGCCGGCGGAGGCATCGCAGGAAGTATGGCCGCCATCGCATCAGCCAGGCTTGGCCTGCAGGTACTTCTGCTTGAGGAGGAGGGCTATCTCGGAGGTAGTCTCACTGCCTGCGGCACAGGGCCGATGATGACATTCCATGCCGGTGAAACCCAAGTGATCAGGGGTCTGCCCGATGAATTGATCACACGCCTCGTTGCAAAAGGCCTTTCAGTTGGGCACATTCCTGATTCTACAGGGTATACCTATACTGTCACCCCCTTTGATGCTGAGGGAATGAAACGGGAGCTTGAGCTCATGTGCCTTGAAGCAGACGTAACGTTGCTGTTCCATACCAGCATTGTCAGCCCAGAGATACAGGATGGCTTGCTGACGAGTATTGAATGTCTCTGTGCCGGGAACCTTTTTACCCTTTGGGCCTCCTATTTTATTGATGCTACCGGTGATGCCGATCTCATCGCCATGGCAGGCATCCCTTTTGAACAGGGTAGGGAGAGTGATGGGAAAGACCAACCAATGACCATGAACTTCAAGCTTGTAGGGGTGGACATCGATACCATTCGCACCCTTATGGAGGACGATGTTGCGTTGTTTCCCTTTCTTGCCCCTAAGGCCGGGTTGCAACATACTGCACCGAGGCTTTCTTTTTCCGGTTTTCAGGAAATAATGCGTGAAGGCATGGCATCGGGGGAGATAACCTTTGATAGGGATATCGTGCTGTGTTTTGAGACAAATGCTAAAAATGAAGTGATAGTGAACATGACCCGAATCAATGGGAAAAACCCTGTCGATCCTATAGGCCTCACTGAGGCAGAGCTTGAGGGACGGAGACAGGTGTGGGAGCTCTATCGATTCCTGGTAAAGCGTATCCCTGGCTTCAAACAGGCACGAATGACCTATAGTGGTCCCAGAATCGGTATCCGTAGCTCCAGGAGACTCAATGGGGCCTATCAGATAACGGTACAGGACCTATTCGGCCAAAGGAAATTTGATGATGCCATCTCTGCCTGTGGGTATCCTATAGACATCCATTCTCCTGATGGAATGTCCACTGACTCCCAGTTTTTCCCCCATGGTGCGTACTACACCATTCCCTTGCAGAGCTTGCTTAATACCCAGGTTCCCAATGTCCTTGCTGCAGGACGAAACATCAGCTGTGAATTTGCTGCCCATGCAAGCCTTCGGGTAAGCCCATCCTGTGCAGCAATAGGACAAGGGGCCGGTACCGCCGTTGCCATAGCGGTCACTTCAAAAAAAGATCTGTTCTCCCTTGATATCTCTGCCTTGCAGAAACAACTGCTCTTTGATGGAGCTTTCAT
The DNA here is from genome assembly GCA_003446545.1 of Sphaerochaeta sp. Taxonomy (GTDB): domain Bacteria; phylum Spirochaetota; class Spirochaetia; order Sphaerochaetales; family Sphaerochaetaceae; genus Sphaerochaeta. Next base: position 1,379 of record DMAO01000154.1, on the reverse strand, counting down.
AGGATGAAGAAGTATAAACGAGTGACACTACAGGATGTGGCTAGGGAAGCGGAAGTCTCCTATGCTTCCGTTTCAGCTGTGCTGAATGGTAAAGATGGCCAAAGTATCAGGGTCGGGGCGAAAACCAAGGAGAAGATCCTTGAATGCGCAGCAAGACTAGGCTATGTCCCCAACATGGTTGCGAGGAAGCTAAAAAGTGGTCTCAATTCGCTGATAGCGGTCTTTACGTATGAGCAGATCTTCCCTGTAGGGTCACAAAATGAGTACTACCGGTTCTTTGTCGGTATCCAGGAGACAGCTGAAAAGCATGGCTATGACATGCTCATTCTCAACAATCGCCCAACTGAGGAGAACTCCTCTAGGGTCGTCCATGCAGATGGGGCCGTCATGATGGGTGTAAACAGAAACGACAAGGGTATAGAACGGCTGGTAAAGAACAATTTCCCTTTGGTGTTTGTGGGTAGGAGAGAAGTCTGTGGGGCAAGCACCCATTGGGTTACCTTCGACTACGCCACAGTCATCAAGGATATGGTTACCCACCTTGCTCCGTTGTGTAAGACTCAGACGTTGGTGTATGTCGAGGCAAAAGAGGCTGAGTATGAACCAAGAAAGGACAAACGAGCGTTTCTGCTTGAGTCTGCCAAGCAACAAGGGCTCACAGTCATTGTTGTAGAAGCAGATGGGCAGAATGTTGTGGATGAGGCTACTTGGGCTCTTATACGTGAGCACCAGATGGTTATCTTCGACCGCCTCTGTCTTATTTCTCCCTTTGAGAGCCAGATGGAAGCGAAAGGACTCACGGTAGGCTATGATGTCAAGGGTGCTGTATTGGAAGATGACTGGCTTGGAGGCCATGAGAAGTGGACGCGATGGACAAACCAACGCAGAGAACTTGGCGCCTTGGCAGTTGAACATCTCTCGGCTCTTCTTTCGGACATCCCCTTGGATTCCTTGGAAAAACTGACACCCCTTCACCTGATAGTTGCACAGAGCTCACAAGCAATGTAATACATGCCTGTAGGGTAGGCTGAACATGTACAGATAGTATGGATCCAGCCTCAAGCCTTTATCAGTATCATTGGTCAAACAGACCAGGATTCTCTCTCAACATAGGAGCNNTAGATGGCCTGACTCGAATGGTATAGTACCTTGGCATCACCTATCTGGCCTTCCTTTATGATACCACTTTCTTTCAAAGGTTCTTCAATCCTTGGGAACTGTTCGGCAGGAAAGCCGATATGCCCTCTTGAAGGGACCTGCACCGTATGCCCCTCAAAGAGGGTACTGTTAAGCATGTGAGGCTTCTCGCCGAGGCGATTCGGTACATTGACCCACTCCTCAATACCATGGATAAAGGTATCGCGGTTCATGCCAACACC
>DMAO01000251.1 GCA_003446545.1 Sphaerochaeta sp. | reverse complement strand
CTTCATCCATAAAGACCACCTTGTCCGCAGCCGCCTTGGCAAAGCCCATCTCATGGGTGACCAACAGCATGGTCATGCCGCTTTTTGCAAGGTTCAGCATTACATCAAGGACCTCCTTGATCATCTCAGGGTCAAGGGCGCTTGTAGGCTCGTCAAAGAGCATCACCTTAGGGTCCATGGCAAGGGCTCGCGCTATGGCAACCCGCTGTTGCTGGCCTCCGGAAAGCTGGTTGGGGTGCACATCTTCCTTTTCCTCGAGACCGACCATCTTCAACAGCTTCCGCCCCTTTTCTTCGGCTTCCTTCTTGGTCATCTTCTTGACCTTGAGGGGTGCGAGAGTGATGTTCTCCAATGCTGTGAGGTGTGGAAAGAGATTGAAGGACTGGAATACCATCCCTACTTCTTCTCTGATCTTTCGTAGGTCCACCTTAGGGTCGACCACATCATCCTCATCGATGAAGATATGCCCCCCTGTAGGTATTTCCAACTTGTTCACACACCTGAGAAGCGTGCTTTTCCCACTGCCTGAAGGCCCGATGATGACCACCACCTCGCCGTTCTCCACGGTGAGGGATGCATTACGTACAGCCTTGACGACATCTTTATCCGTATGGTAGTCCTTGGTGAGGTTTTCTATGAGTATCCTAGCCATTCTTGTGCAACCTTTCCTCGAGCATCCCTACGAGGCGTGAGAGTATGAGTGTGATGATCAGGTAGACCAGAGCGACGATAAGCATCGTCTCCAAGGAGAGGAATGTGCGAGAAATGTACTCCCTACCTTTTCTCAAAATATCGCTGAGTGCAATTGCTGATACCAATGAAGAGTCCTTGAGCATGGAAATGAACTCATTGCCAACTGCGGGGAGGATGACCTTAACTGTCTGGGGCAGGATGACATATCTAAAGGCTTGGCTCCTACTCAGTCCTACTGCAATGGCCGCTTCCATCTGACCACGGGGGATGGCCTGGATGCCAGCTCTGACGATCTCGCCCATGTATGCACCGAAACAGATGGAGAGTGCGACAACAGCTGCCACCATACCTTGGATTCTGAAGAACCTTCCCATGGCGTAGTAGATAAAAATCAATTGGACCAAGAGCGGGATACCGCGGATAAGCTCCACATAGACACCGCTGATCATATTGACCCAGCGCCGCTTGCTTACCGAGCCTAGGCCAGTTAGCGTTCCTATGACGATTGCCCCAAGTATGGCGAGTATAGTTGCCTGAAATGTTACTGGGGCTCCTTGTATGACAACCTTCAAGATATCCCTGTAGGGGTCTGGTTTAACTATAACCAGTCCTGAAAGGAGGGCGAGGGCGCTAAAGAAGGTTAACCTCCAGGAGTTCAGTACGTGCCCGTCACCTTTGCGTGGTATGAGCACACCGTCTGTCATTTGGATGATCGGGTTTTTTTTCTTGATGTCGGTAGGGTCTGCCGATACCATTCTCTGTTTAGCTGTATGTATCTGCAGGTCTTCAAATGCATGTTCTTCTGTATCCATGATAACTCACTGTTTATTGTATTGTCTCGGTAGAAGTAGTACTACATAATTATGCACCAATTGTCAATACAGTTGAATAAATATCCAAGGGATAGGGAAATATTCAACCTTGGCATGTAAGAAAACTCATAAGGCTAGGATAAGGAAAAGCCGCCTTATGAAGGCGGCTTCTCCCAATCGGTCTAGCTTGTTTGTATTACAGGATATTCCACTTCTTCTGCAGTTCAGCCATCTTGCCGGAAGCTACGATCTTAGCTAGGCCATCATTTACCAGCTTGATCAACTCTACATTTTCCTTGAGCATGGCAATCGCGATTGGCTCAGGGTCACCTAGGTCACTAGCAGAACCGCTGACCTGCAGCTTGCTGGCATAGTTGGGGTTGGATAGGACATACTCGCTTGCGACGACCGAGTCTGTGACCACTGCATCAAGGTTGCCGTTGACCATATCCTCGACTGCGAAGCCAATCTCATCGTAGGCCTTGATGACTGTCTTCATGCTAGGATTGTCCAAAAGGTATGCCTCAAGGAAGATATGGCCGGTAGTCCCCAACTGTACTCCTACCTTCTTGTTTTTCAGCGTAGCTGTAGAGGTAAGGTCTGAAGAGGCTTTTGGAGCCAGGATTGCCTGGGTGATGGTCATAATGGGAGTAGAGAAGCCCATGGTCTTTTTCCGCTCGTCAGTTACAGAGACTCCTGAAGCGACAGCATCGTAGGCTCCGTTGGAAAGGCCCGCAAAAATCCCGTCCCAAGCGACGTTCTGAATGGTTATCTTCACGTTCTGTACCTTGGCAATCTCTTCAACCAGATCAATCTCAAAGCCAACGATATCACCGTTCTCATCTACAAACTCCAGTGGAGGCCAGGCACAGTTTGCAGCAAAGATATAGGAGGGAGTCCCTGTATCTTCTTTTGTCCCTGCACTGAACAGGGGGACCAGTGATACCAAAAGTATGACAAGAGCAATGGTGGTAAGTTTTTTCATGTTGTAATCTCCTCATGTGATATACGAAATAATGCATAGATATGCATCAAATGTCAATATATTTAGAATAATTATACACGTAAAAGAATAAAATTGATAACCCAGTGCATAAAAAAGAGGGCTAGAAGTTCCTCTTTCCGAATGTTCCATATCCTCTATAGCAGATTCCACTTCTTCTTCAATGCATTGAGGGAACCGTCAGATGTGGCAATCTCTAGACCCTTGTTGACCAGGGCGAGAAGTTTGTCATCACCCTTCCTGACTGCAATAGCTATATCTTCCTTGGTGAATGGTTCTCCAGCTACAGAGAGGCGACTCTTGTAGTTGTCGTTGGCAAGCACAAAGTCACTGGCGATGAGGGAGTCACAGACAGCTGCATCCACATTGCCATTGAGCATGTCCTCGATAGCAAGGCCAATATCGTCATAGGCACGTTTTCCCACAGGGTAGTCATCCAGGGCGAAGTCCCCGGTTGTGCCGATTTGCACACCGATCCTCTTGCCTGCAAGGTCGTCGATACCCTTGATCCTTTCACTGTCCTGGGTGCGAATTATGACTACTTGTCCAACTTCCAGAATTGAATTGGAAAAGGACATGACAGCCTTTCTCTCTTCAGTGACTGTGACCCCTGAGGCAACACCATCATAGGCCCCGTTGGCAAGACCAGCGAAGATGGTGTCCCAAGGGATGTTCTTTACGACCATCGATACCCCAGCCTTCTCTGCAATAAGGGGGATGAGCTCCACTTCAAAGCCGGTGAGCACCCCATTGTTGACAAACTCGAGGGGAGGCCAGGTGGCGTCAGAGGCGAATACATAGGGTTTGGCCGTCTCTTCTTTCGTTCCGCCGGAAAACAGGGGAAGCGAGAGGGCGAACAAGAGAACCAATAGGATGACAGATATTTTTTTCATGGGGAATGCTCCTTAAAGTAAGGAGAATGATGGATACATATGCAAAAAGAGTCAAGTATACACAAAAGACTAAACAACCAGCATTGTCTGCATGGCTACAATATACTGGGTGGTTGTCAAGCCGATGATCAGGCCTAGGAAGGTTCCTCCGAGCACCTGGCTGAAGGAGTGACCAAGCATGGTCTTGAGATTCTCAGGAGTGAACTGACCCTCGCGGTGGATGTCACTAAGCAGACGGCTCCACTCGTTGATGACCTCTGCCTGTTTGCCTGCAGCGCGCCTGATGCCCATTGCATCATGGATGACAATCGATGCAAACGTAAAGGCTATGGCGAAATCTACGGTACCCACACCCTCGGTTAGGGCAATGCCGGTCGTAAGGGCAATCACCCCTGCAGTATGGCTTGAGGGCATGCCCACTGTGCTGACTATGAGTCTCCAGACGAACTGGCGTTCAAAGATAACATTGATGAAGGGCTTGAGCATCTGCGCAACGAAAACCGAGAGGGCTGCTGCGATAAACGGCGCATTTTGGAGAATGTCATTGTTCATAGCCCAAATGTATCCATTATTCTTTTTTTACGCAATAATGCTTCTTGCATTAGGATGGCTAAACTTGCTATACATTGCCCTATAGGGGAGACTGGGATGGAGTTCACCAAAGAGAAAGTCGATACGCTACAGTTTTGGGTGCTCAACGTGGCATCGTTTGTCGCTCAGCTCTCTATTGCCATGGTCAATCTGGCCATGGTCTATCACCTTCGGGGGGTTTTCCGTCTCACTGCAGACAAAATCGGTATTGCGGCATCCATTAGCACAGGCTCTTATCTGTTGTTCTGCATACTCCTCTCTTCCTACACAGTACATTTCAAACCCAGAAACCTGGTGGAGATTTCCCTCTTGGGGATGGCTGCATCGGTAGGGTTCTTTGCCTCAACTGCAAACCTTGGCGTAGCCTATGTCTGCTTGGCATTCTATGGTGCATCGATGAGCCTGCTCTGGCCACAGATCGAGGGGTGGTTCTCCCGAGGCAAGGAAGGCTCCCAGCTCAGCCGTGTCTCCAACGCCTTCAACTTCTCCTGGTCTAGCGGAGTGGGAGTTTCCTCTTTTGTCGCCGGTATTCTTGTCGAGCGTTCGACCACCTTGCCGTTCTTTGTCTCCATAGCACTGTTCCTGCTGGTATTCCTGATGATTGCGACCAGCAGTGCCCTTGTTCCTGGCATCCGGGCAATGAAGAGTGAGAAAGAGGAAAACCGGACTTCAGACAAGATTGATGAGAGTACCCCGTTACGGTTCTACTGTTGGATCGGCGTCATAATTCTCTATACCGGTATGAGCGTCATTCTAACCATATTTCCTCTCTATGCTCAGGATGTGTTGCTCATCAGCGAAAGCTTCACCGGCCTGTTGTTGCTCTTCCGAGGAGTGGCTACCTGTATCAGTTTCCTCTTGCTAGGCAAGTTTGGCTTCTGGCACTTCAAGAAACGGTATATCTTTTTGGTACAGTCACTCTTCGCACTCTCCTGCCTGGTCCTCACCGGGTTTTCCAGCATGGTCGCCTATGGCCTGTTCTTTTTTCTGTTTGGCATTCTGTTTGCCACAGCTTACGCCCAGAGCATGTTCCATGGTGCCAGTGGAAGTATCAACCGCTCCCAACGCATGATAGTGCACGAGGTGTTGCTTACCGTAGGAACCATAATCGGTGCAGTGTTGGGAGGGTATCTCTACGAGCTTTTTTCCTTCTCACTGGTACTTATGGCCATTGGCATAGGGACCTTGGTTGTGGTTCTTTTTGAACTGAGCGTTGCCTTCGCCAGGTCAAAGAGAGCTGTCATTGCTTGAGTTGGGGGCTAAAGAGGTTTTCATACCTGCCTTCTATAGGATACAATACGAGAAATTAGAACAAAGGAGCACATATGGGCAAGACACTTACCGAGAAAATACTTTCAGCTCACCTGATGGAGGGCTCCTTGGAGAAAGGGACTCCTATTGGCATCCGTATTGACCAGACACTTACCCAAGATGCGACAGGAACCATGGCCTATCTTCAATTCGAGGCAATGGGACTTCCTAGGGTAAAAAATGAACTAGCTGTCAGTTACGTGGACCACAATACCATACAGGTTGGCTTTGAAAATGCCGATGACCACCGCTACCTGCAGAGCGTTGCAGCGAACAAGGGTGTGATCTACTCCCGCCCTGGCAATGGTATCTGTCACCAGGTGCACCTGGAGCGGTTCGGTAAACCAGGCTCAACCCTTCTGGGCAGTGACAGCCATACACCCACCGGTGGTGGGCTCTGTATGATAGCCATCGGATCGGGAGGCCTTGATGTGGCTGTGGCCATGGCCGGGGGACCTTTCCATCTCATTGCCCCCAAGGTTGTCGAGATTCGCCTAAAGGGTAGTCTCCGTCCTTGGGTATCAGCTAAGGATGTCATCCTTGCGGTGTTGGAACACTTCACCACCAAGGGTAATGTAAACTGTATATTTGAATATACCGGTGAGGGCGTCGCTACCCTTGAAGTCCCAGAACGTTCCACCATCTGTAACATGGGTGCAGAGGCAGGGGTGACCACATCCCTATTCCCCTCTGATGAGAATACCCGCCGCTTCCTGGAAGGGCATTCCAGGGTAGAGGCCTATATCCCTCTTTCCCCTGATGCTGATGCTTCGTATGACGATCTCTTTGAGATTGACCTCTCTACTCTTGAGCCTAGGATTGCCAAGCCACACTCTCCGGACAATATCGTCCTGGTAAAGGACCTGGCAGGCAAGAAAGTGGACCAGATACTCATTGGCTCTTGCACAAACAGCAGTTATGTCGACATGAAGAAGGTTGCCGACCTTCTCGATGGGAAGGTGGTACATCCTTCAGTCAGCCTGGGCATCGCTCCTGGAAGCCGTGAGGTTTTCATGATGCTTGCCAACGACGGTTCCCTAGCTAAGCTCATCGCAGGTGGTGCCCGTATTCTGGAAAGTGCTTGCGGCTTCTGCATAGGCAATCACCAGAGCCCAGGATCTGAAGGGGTTTCTTTGAGGACCAACAACCGTAACTTTGAGGGCCGTAGCGGCACCAAGAGTGCCCAGGTCTATCTGGTCAGCCCGGAGGTGGCTGTCCTGAGTGCCCTCACAGGCAAGATTACCGATCCTCTCTCTGATCACGGCTTTTCTTATCCTACGTGTACAGTTCCTGAGAAGTTCCTGGTCGATGACTCAATGTTGATCTTCCCCCCTGAGGATGGAAGCTCCGTTGAGATTATTCGTGGACCGAATATCGGCGACCCTCCCAAGAATACCCCGCTGAAAGAAAATCTCAGCGGCGTGGTGACCATCAAGGTGGGGGACAAGATAACCACAGACCACATCATGCCTGCAGGGGCCCGTCTCAAATACCGCTCAAACATTGTGGAGTACTCCAAGTATGTCTTTGAACCGGTCGACCCAAGCTTTGCTGCACGCTGCCTGGAGAACCAGAAGCAGGGTAGGGCTAACTTCATTGTTGCAGGCTCTTCCTATGGCCAGGGTAGCAGTCGCGAACACGCCGCGATATGCCCGATGTATCTTGGAGTCCAGGCGGTTATCGCCCTCTCCATAGAACGTATCCACCAGAATAACCTCTGCAACTTCGGCATTATCCCTCTGACCTTTAGGAACAAGGACGACTATGCAAAGTTGGAAATGGGTGATGAGCTTGTCCTGGAAGATATCCGCTCGCAGATAGGAAACGATGAAGTGCAATTGTTGAACAAGACCCGGGGTATAGCTATCCCCCTCACCTGTGATGTCACCTCTGACCAACACTCGATGTTGCTGGCAGGCGGGCTGCTCAATATACTGAAGGAGAAAATCTGATGCAAGAAGAAACCATAACCTTACAAGGCAGTGCCCTGCTGGTTCCCTCCCATCCCATTATTCCTTTCATTGAGGGCGATGGTGTCGGTCCGGAAATTACTGCTGTCATGAAACGTATCGTCGATTCTGCCGTAACGAAAGCATACAGGACAGAGCGTAGCATTGTCTGGAAAGAGGTCCTTGCCGGGCAGAAGGCAAAGGACAAGACTGGATCCTACCTCCCCGAAGAGACCCTCGATGCTATCAGGGAGTACCGTGTTGCAATTAAGGGACCTTTGACCACTCCTGTGGGCAAGGGTATCCGAAGCTTGAACGTAACACTTAGGCAGAACCTGGATCTGTTTGTATGCTTGCGCCCGGTTCACTATTTCAGTGGAGTCCCTTCTCCGGTAAAATACCCTGAGAAGGTCGATATGGTCGTATTTAGGGAGAACACTGAGGATATCTATGCCGGTATCGAATGGGAAGCTGGAAGCGCTGAGGTGGAGAAGGTCATTGATTTTCTCCAGACCGAGATGGGTGTCAGCAACATCAGGTTTCCCCAGACAAGTGCAATAGGCATCAAGCCTGTCTCTCGTGAAGGAAGCGAACGCCTGATCCGGAGCGCCATAGCCTATGCCTTGGAGAACAAGCGTAGAAGCGTCACTCTCGTACATAAGGGGAACATCATGAAGTTCACCGAGGGGGGGTTCCTCAAATGGGGTTATGAGCTTGCAGAGCGGGAGTTTGGGGCAAAGAAGGACAAGAGTGGCACGCTTTCGATTGAGCGTGAAGGTATGGAGGCTCTGGTTATGCAGGACTGCATCTGTGATGCTTTCCTGCAGAATATCCTGCTCACGCCCGAACGCTATGATGTCATTGCAACGCTGAACCTCAACGGGGACTATGTCTCCGATGCTCTGGCCGCAGCAGTGGGTGGGATTGGAATCGCCCCAGGGGCGAACATTAACTATAATAGCAAGTTTGCCATTTTTGAGGCTACCCATGGGACAGCCCCTGACATTGCAGGCAAGGATATCGTAAACCCCCTTTCGCTGGTGCTGTCCTCGGAGATGTTGCTCAGGTTCTTGGGATGGGATGACGCCGCTGACAGGATTTTTCTCGCAGTGGAGAGAGCCATTGCCAGTGGGAAGGTCACAGCAGACTTTCATCGTATGATGGAGCTAGAGAACCTTCCTTGTGAAAAGGTAGGCACCAAGGCGTTCGGAGAGCTTCTCGTCTCCTTACTCTAAGACAAACTGATCAAAGCTAGTGAGCAGGCCATGGGTTTCTCCCATGGCCGCTATTGTTTCCATGTCAGCACCTAGGCTTGCTATGGCATAGATTCTTCCAATGCCGGCTCTTGCTGCACTGAGGATGCCACTTTTAGTATCTTCAAATACTACACATGAGGCACCATCCAAATCCAAGGCGGAGAGCGTATCAAGATAGATGGCGGGATCGGGTTTGCCCTTGCGTTTGTTGTCATCGGTGATGATCAGGGAGTCGGGGAAGTAGGTGTTTAGGGAGAACCACTTCTTGTACCATGCCATGTTGTCCTGCCCTGCACTGGTTGCAATTGCCACCCTGATGCCCAACTTGTGCGCCTCTTCGAATAATTTGACGGCCCCATCGGCAAGGTTGAGGGGCATCGATTTTTGGCACATCTCAATATAGAGCTGTTCCTTTTCTTCTGATATTTCCTTTATCCGGTTTGGAGGGAGATCCTTGCCAACAAGATAGGCGATGGTTTCGCTGTTGGTCCTCCCGTTGAGGAGGTGCATCTCCTCTTCTGTATAGGGGTGTTTGGCATATTTGTCGGCAATGGAGGCCCACGCCTTCTGGTGATACTGCGTATCCCAGAAGAGCGTGCCATTGAAATCAAAGATCAGAGCCTTAACGGTCTTCAAGAGGCAAGACCTCCCGTGACTGAAGCCCTGAATAGACCTGGCGAGGTCGACCGATCTTCTGGTACGGGTCATGTCTCCACTCCAACCAGTGGGCGATCCAGCCAGGGAGCCTTCCCATGGCAAAGAGAACCGTAAACATGGATTCGGGAATCCCCATGGCATGGAAGATGATTCCGGTGTAGAAGTCTACGTTAGGATAGAGGTTCCTTTCGATGAAGTAAGGGTCATTCAGAGCGACGCGCTCCAGTTCAAGGGCTATCTGCAGGAGGGGATCCTTCTTACTATCTGCACCAAGAACTTCTTCACAGAGCTTTTTTGCAATTTTTGCTCTGGGGTCATAGGTCTTGTAGACACGGTGACCGAAGCCTGAGAGGCGGAAGGGGTTGTCCTTGTCCTTGGACATCTTAAGGACCTCTTCGATGCTCAGTCCCTCGTTGTGAATGGTCGTGAGCATCTCAAGGACTGCTTGGTTGGCACCGCCATGCTTGCTTCCCCAAAGGGCACAACATCCTGCAGCTACCGAAGCATAGAGGTTCGCCTCACTGCTTGCAACAAGCCTTACGGCACTGGTGGAGCAGTTTTGCTCATGGTCAGCATGCAGGATGAGCAGGATGTTCAGAGCCTTCACATGCAAGGG
>DMAO01000292.1 GCA_003446545.1 Sphaerochaeta sp. | reverse complement strand
AGTCATAAACAAGACTATGGGTTCAAGGTGCCTATTCCATATTGGGCCAGACGACTTCATTCTGGGCCAACTCGCGGCAAAGCTCGCCAGCCTCCACTGCTGTTCAGAAACCAATGTCCTCATCCTCTCCCCTAACGTAAATTTCACCGGTTCTCAGCAGAGAATTGCAGGGTTTTGCAGCAAGGCCAATCAAGAGTTGAAAGACATAAACATCCTAAGAATATATCCAGTTGAGGGACACACCGACAAGGAAATCAGGCAGAACGTATATGATGCGGCAATGCAGAACATCAGGACAATAGACAACTTAAATATCATCTATGTCACAGACGGTTTCTTTACTCCTGCCGCTGCAGCGATTAAGGATAGTGACATGGTGGGAAAGATTATCTGCATCGGTCATGAATACAGCAGCAAACTGTCTGGGTATCTGAATGAAGGGATTATGGGGGCAAGCATTTACCAGCACCCAGCCCAACAGTGGACCCAAGCTCTCAAGAAACTCTATTCAATTATACGAGGTGATGAAAAACCCACTAAGGCAACGATAAAAGTCCAATGCTCAATCCTCATGAAGGAAACCTTACCCTTCATTAGGATTGGAGATGTGGATTTCCCCTGATTCAGGTTGGAGATCTAAAGGGGGATCAAGAGAGGAAGGTATGTTTACCTAACTGTTGGGCACACATCTTGGGGCTATGATAGTCAAAAAGCGTTATTTCATTTAAATGTAACACCAGGTTCTATCAAGTTTCATGTGATCTGTCGTTTTAAGTATTGGGCTTTACACAGAAGCTTAGAAATCCAACATCAATGACTACATATCCAATGCCCTATTTTATAATCCAATTACCAATGCTGCCAATCATAAAGAATATAGCTGGGGGTATATGCATAGTTTTTCACATTGCATATTTTCCATTTACTTATAGCTATATGGTTTATCAGTTTTTATCAGTCTAGTGTCCGTTAACAAAACCCTTGACAGTACCCGTTAAATATTCGATAGTCGCAAGTATGTCGTGAAGGCCTAGAGGATATGCTTCTCTGGAATATTTATGCCTGAAACGAGTGGAGGGAATGGAAAAGATTGAAAGGTGTTGAAATTGCAGTCGAACAGGTCTCCAGAGCGTATGGAACATTCAAAGCACTCGATGATGTGAGTGTGACAATACACAAAGGTGAGTTCTTCTCCCTTTTGGGACCATCAGGATGTGGCAAGACCACACTGCTAAGGATTATCGCAGGGTTTGACTACCCCGATACTGGAACTGTAGAGTTCGATGGCAAAGACATCCTGCCCTTGCCTCCGGACAAGCGGCAATCAAACACGGTCTTTCAGACCTATGCTCTTTTCCCCCATTTGACCGTCTATGAAAACGTCGCTTTTCCCCTGCGCCTTAGGCGTGTGGAAAAAGAGGAGCTCGACCGAAAGGTTCGTGAGTATATCCGCCTGGTCCAGTTGGAAGAACACATTGACAAGAAACCTTCCATGCTCAGTGGAGGCCAGAAACAGCGTGTGGCCATCGCTAGGGCGCTCATAAACGAACCGAGTGTGCTGCTCCTAGACGAACCCCTATCTGCTCTTGATGCCAAACTGAGGCAGAACCTCCTCATCGAGCTTGACGTTATCCACGACAAGGTCGGCATTACCTTCATCTATGTGACCCACGACCAGAGCGAGGCTCTCTCTGTCTCTGACCGCATCGCAGTCATGAACAAGGGTAAGATCCTGCAGATCGGAACTCCTTATGAGATTTATGAGGCGCCTGCCACCCGCTTTGTGGCGCAATTCATCGGTGAGTCAAACATCTTCCCCTGCAAGGTTCTCGCCTGTGAGCCTTATGGAAAGGAGTATATGCTCACCGTCGATGTACCCTCCCTTGGTGGGGAAGTCACAGTTACCGACTACGATCCTTCGGAAATAGGAGCGGAAGTTGACTTTACTGTCAGACCGGAAAAAGTCAGGATTACACCAAATCCTCCCAAGACGACCCATACGTATATGAACTCATACAAAGGCGTTGTAGATGAGCCTGTCTATTCCGGTTTCCAGTCAAAATTCTACATACGTCTTGATAATGAGGCGAAGCCTATCATCAAAGTATTCAAGCAGCATACAGCCTTTCTTGATGAAGGGCCGGAGATTGAATGGCGTGATACTGTGTATGTAAGCTGGACTGCGGCAGACGGATATATTGTAAAGGAAACAGACCGATGAAGAAGGTGTTAAAACCCAGGGAGCGTGAACAACTTCTGGGGACAACCTACGCCTTCCCCATGGGAATCTGGTTCACCCTCTTCTTCACCATCCCCCTTTCGATCATAGTCCTCTACAGTTTCCTCAAGCGAGGCCTCTATGGAGGAGTGGAATGGGAATTCACCCTTGATGCCTATAGGCAGATGTTCAACCCTAGCTTTGCAAAAGTGGTGATCCGCACTCTGTGGATCAGCATCGTTGCAACCTTGGGGAGCATCCTCATAGCAATACCCTGTGGGTATGCCATGGCAAAGAGCAAATACCAGACCATTCTGCTATTTCTCATCATCATACCCTTCTGGACCAACTCGCTTATCCGTATCTACGCATGGATATCGATCCTGTCGACAGAGGGCTTCATCAACACGCTTCTGATCAAGATGGGCATCCTCACCGAAGGTGTGCAGCTCATCTACAACAATGGGGCTGTGGTGCTTGTCCTTATCTATATGTACCTTCCCTTTGCTATTCTTCCCCTATTCACCACCATTGACAAATTTGACTTTGCCCTCCTTGATGCCGCCCGAGACCTTGGTGCGACCAAACTGGAAGCGATTGTCAAGGTCATGTTCCCCAACATAAAGAGTGGTCTGAGTACTGCCTTCATCTTCACCTTCATCCCCATATTCGGGGCCTACACAGTCCCCCTGCTCGTCGGCGGAAAGGATTCGACTATGATAGGTAACATCATCGTTGACCAGGTATCCAAGACGCGCAACTGGCCCTTGGCCTCAGCCTTCTCCATGGTGCTTACCCTTATCTCCCTCGTCGGGGTGTTCTGGATGCTCTACAATGGCAAACGTGAACAACAACAGACGAAGAAGACTACCCAGCAGTCCCTCGAGCTGAACATCCGAAGGCATCACTTGCGTAAGGTGAACAGCAAATGATCAAGCACCAATACAACAAGAAAAGTAAGATATCTTTCTCCTCTGCCATGCTCTACCTGACCATCATATTCCTGTTTGTACCTCTTTTTGTAGTTGTCTTGTTCTCATTTAATGACTCGAAGGGAATGCAATGGAGCCATGCTTCTCTGTTCTGGTATAAAAAACTGATCTTCGAAAGCCCTTCCTTATGGTCAGCGTTTAAGAATAGCCTCATCATCGCCTTCACCAGTAGCATCACTGCAACCTTTTTGGGTACTCTGGCTGCCATCGGCATCAAATGGTACCGATTCAAGGGAAGGAACTACATCACAACCATCAGCTATCTTCCGATGGTACTCCCAGAGGTCATCATCGGCATATCGATGCTTATCTTTTTTTCTGCTGTAAGGGTACGCCTTGGCATGTTCACCATCTTTGCCGCCCATACAACCTTCAACCTCCCATTTGTCTTTATGATGGTCTCGGCCCGCCTCGATGAGTTTGACTACTCAACAGTGGAAGCCGCCCGCGACCTCGGGGCAAATGAGAGCCAGACCTTGCGTAAGGTAATCATCCCCACCATCATACCAGGTGTGCTTTCAGGATTTCTGATGTGCATAACCATGTCACTTGAGGACTTTGTCATCACGTTCTTTGTTTCAGGTCCCGGTTCGGGCACCCTACCCCTCTATGTCTATTCCATGATCCGCTATGGCGTCTCACCGGTGATCAATGCCCTGACCTTTGTCATGATATTGGGTACCATGGTCATAGCCTTTACGTTTAGACGGTTTCTTAAGACTGTGGCTGCAAGTAGCTAAGGTTCGGAGGCAACACAGCCTATAAAATCAACGTTTTCATCAGATTCACCTTACTTGCTACCAAGCAGGGAAGGTGAAATAATTCAATATGTTCCGTAAATTTTCTGCATAGATATACACTTACTGTTCATTTACTGCAAATAATCTCTTGCCAGCAGGATTATTTCTAGGTACTCTAAAACAAATCCTCCTATAAGAGAGTTGCTATGAACAGTTATCAGCTTATTACCTCCCTGGCCTTTGCCTTGTATCTAGGTTACATGTTGACCATCGGATTTGTCACCTACAAGAAAACTCACAGCACCAGTGACTTTTTTCTGGGCAACCGCTCCGTCGGACCTTGGTTTACAGCCCTTAGTGCAGAAGCCTCTGACATGTCAGGATGGCTCCTAATGGGCCTTCCAGGGGTAGCGTATTTTACCGGGCTGCAGGAAGCCTTCTGGACCGCAGCAGGGCTCTTGATCGGTACCTACCTGAACTGGCTCTTCATTGCCAAGCGGATGCGAAAATACACCATCCATGCAAAGGACTCCATCACCATCCCTGAGTTTTTCGCCAACCGTTTTCACGACAAGACCAAAGTTTTGCAGACAATCAGTTCAATACTTATCCTAGTCTTCTTTGTGGTCTATACTGCGAGCGGATTCCTTGCAAGTGCCAAGCTCTTCAACACGGTATTTGGCATGAACTACTACATTGCACTCTTTTTAGGGGTAGCGGTAATTTTGGGGTACACCTTACTGGGTGGCTATCTTGCTGTTGTGGCAACCGACTTCTTCCAGGGCTCGCTGATGTTCATAGCCCTGGTTTTCACCTCAGTCATCGCAGTGGTGACCCTCGGAGGTCCCTCTGTCACAATCGATAAGCTCTCGTCCTTTGGCATGCAGTTCGTCAATCCCTTTGTGGCAGAGCCAGGCTCAACGTATGGCATACTCGACATCCTCTCAGCACTCTCTTGGGGATTGGGCTATTTTGGTATGCCCCATGTCTTGATACGATTCATGTCCATTCGCAGCAACAAGGAGGTTAAGACCTCCAGAAAGATCGCCATGGTATGGGTGACCATAGCCATGGCAGCAGCACTCGCCATAGGTGTTGTCGGCAAGTCGTTCCTGCTTCCCATGGTCTATGAGAGCCAAGGTGCTGCAGAGGCTGTGTTTATCGCCAGCATGCAGAAGATATTCCCAACGTTCATTGCAGGAATCTTCCTTTGTGCCATCCTGGCAGCGAGCATGAGTACCTCTGACAGCCAACTACTTGTCGCTTCATCGGCTTTCAGCAAGGATGTGTACAAGGCCATCATCCGTAAGAATGCATCCGAGAAGGAGACCCTGGCTGTAAGCAGGATCACCGTCCTGGTAATCAGCATCATAGCAGTATTCCTTGCAATGGACCCGAGTAGCTCCATTTTTGATATCGTCAGCTACGCTTGGGCAGGCTTCGGCGCAACGTTTGGTCCTGTCATCATAGCAAGCCTCTTCTGGAGACGGTCAACACGTAATGGGGCCGTAGCTGCAATGGTTGGAGGCGGCCTCACTGTGGTAATCTGGAAACAGCTCTCCGGCGGCCTCTTTGATGTCTATGAACTGCTTCCGGGCTTTATCATTGCATCGATTCTCATGGTGGTATTCAGCCTCTTGGAAAAGAACCCCGATCCCAAGATGCTCGCTGACTTTGATAAGTACAAGAACATCCAGGATTGATTCTGCACGTTGGGCATTCCTGCCAACATGCTGTTGACAGGAGTGCCGATGCATAGGATATTTCGAGTGCCCCTTCACTTAGGGAAACAGAGGACTTGCTATGGTTTGATCAGGAGAATATCCTATGAAAATCCGGGTGGAAAATCTAACAGGTGAGACTTTTTGGAATGTATACCACCGGGGTTGCACTGGGTTCTTATAGTGCATAATTTTCGAAACCACCCTGATTTCGTGAAAGACCTGAAACGCAATTGAAATTCTTGTACCCGCCCCTTGACAAAAAAATGATCATCCGATAATTTGTCCTAAACATCCAGCCTTTCGGTAGGATATTCTTTTTTGTAGGAGGTGGCACTATGAGGTCCATGACAGACTCTCAAGTAAGTATGATGTGCCACCAGGCATAGAACTTCTTCTTACAAGCAGCAACATCAAAAAGAAATTGTATGGGTTACTCAAGATAAAGAGTTTGGTTTTTCTACTCTTTGTTGTTCTATTACTATTTCCTCTTCATTTTCCTCTGCAATCTTTTCCCCTAGTCTGCTTGTCACCCAAAGACCAACCCTACAAAAGGAACCCATAATGACCAGATCTCCCCGAATTCGCTGTAACTCCATAAAAGATCGAATGTGACCGAATAACCTTCACGTTGTACGTTATTTTGTTTGTCATTCACCATTCGATCATTATTAGGAGATTACTATGAAAAATACCCATCAATTTCGTTTTGAAACTTTACAAGTGCATAGCGGACAGGAGACAGCTGACCCTACTACAGGCTCACGTGCTGTTCCCATATACCAGACAACTGCCTATGTCTTTGACAACTGCGACCATGCAGAGGCACGCTTCAACCTCTCTGATGCAGGAAACATCTACGGGAGGCTGACCAATGATACCCAAGATGTGTTTGAGAAGCGCATCGCGGCTCTTGAAGGGGGAGTCGGAGCTTTGGCAGTGGCCTCTGGCTCTGCTGCTGTCACATACACGTTCCTCAACCTTGCGGAAGCCGGGGACCATATTGTCAGTGCAAAGACCATCTATGGGGGCAGCTACAATCTGCTTGCCCATACCCTGCCCCGCTATGGCATCACAGCCACCTTTGTAGACGGAGAGGACCCTTCCAATTTCGAAAAGGCCATCAAGGAAAATACCAAGGCCCTGTTTGTCGAGACGATCGGCAATCCCAACGCCACCTTGTTGGACATCCAGAAGATTGCAGACATAGCCCATGCGCACAAAATTCCGCTGGTTGTGGACAATACCTTCGCCACACCCTTCCTCTTCAGGCCCTTCGAATATGGTGCTGACATCATCGTGCACTCTGCGAGCAAATTCATAGGAGGCCATGGCACTGCAATCGGAGGGGTCATCGTCGACAGCGGATCTTTTGACTGGGAGGAGAGTGGCAAGTTCCCCTCCCTGACAGAGCCCAACGATAGCTACCATGGGGTCAGCTTCACCAAGGCTGCCGGAAAGGCTGCCTGGATCACCAAGGCACGGGCAGTGTTGCTTCGGGACATCGGCGCCACACTTGCCCCTTTCCATGCATTCCTATTCCTTCAGGGCTTGGAAACCCTATCGCTGAGGGTTGAGCGCCACAACTACAATACACTCAAAATTGTGCCCTTTTTGGCCAACCATCCGAAGGTACGAGTTGTCAGGCACCCTTCCCTTGCCAGCAGCCCTTATCATGATCTCTACAACAGGTACTTCCCCCAAGGAGGGGCCTCGATCTTCACCTTTGATATAGTAGGTGGGGAGACTGAAGCGAAGGCTTTCATTGACAACCTCAAGCTTTTTTCCCTGCTTGCTAACGTAGCTGATGTAAAATCTCTGGTCATTCACCCTGCAAGCACAACACACTCCCAGCTCAGCTCTTCAGAGCTGGAGCAACAGGGCATAGGAGAGGCTACTATCCGTCTCTCGATTGGGACTGAACATGTTGAGGATCTCCTTGAAGATCTCGCCCAAGCTTTGGAAGGAGTCCCCCT
>DMAO01000114.1 GCA_003446545.1 Sphaerochaeta sp. | reverse complement strand
CCGGCTTCCCTCCTTCCAAGGTAGGGATGAAGTGTATGATAAACGAGGTTTTCTTGCGGTTCTTCACATACAAGTATCCGGCTATGGAAAAGACCATGGCACCGATGAAGTTAACGAACATATCCTTGATCGTATCATGCAGACCTATATCCAGATAACCTCCTAAGCCTAGGTCTGTCCCGTTCACCGTCACCTCAGTGATTGTGCCTATGGTCACGACCTTCTGGGCATTTGTAGGGTCAAGCATCCCCGATCGAATGGTGTGGATGATGGTGTCCTTCTGCATATCAGTAGCAAGTACCATATCCATGAAGTATTCCATGAACTCCCAGAGGACTCCTATTGTCATGGAGAAACAGAAGGCTACTATGGCAACAAAGAAGGGTGAGAGCCGGAAGGTAACCTTCTGACTCTGGTTAAGGATGTCCACCAGGGAGAACCCGATAGCAGCAGCTAGGAATCCGTTTGCTGTGTGCAACATCGTATCCCAGAAAGGATAGGCCACATAGTAGGAACGCATCTCGCCTAGGATCTGGGCTGCAAAGATAAAGAACAGGATGGAATTCTCCAGAGCAGGGGGGATGTCAATGCGGGTATGGGTCTCTATGAAGGAAGGGACTGCAAAGAGCATGATGGCCAACAGGCAGAAGAATACATTCTCATAGTTTTGGTTGAACAGCTGGTTGATCATGATGAGAATTACCACCAGCCTCAGAAGGTAGTGCACTATCTGGGAACTGTCTCGGTCCCGGACCATCTGGGCGAGGGACTTCTTGTTTTGGTTTCTCTTGAATATATTCACATGCAATTCTCTCTCTTTCTGTTCTTATTCCTGACTTGGGTATCTTGCTCTGTAACGAGAAAGTATTCAAGTGAAAGATGGGTATCGCCTCTTGGGGTCCTTTCTCCCTTGTAAGAGTGTCCTTTCTTTAGTATACCTTCTCCTATGAAGCAAATCCCCCTACACCTGATAGACTCACACTTCCATCTGCTTGCTATGCAGAAAAAGGGCGTAGACATCACAGCGTTGCTCAACGAGATGCAAGACCTGTCCATGCAAGCTCTCGATATCGGCACCGATTTCGATGACCTTGCCCAACGTTCAGCCCTTCTCTCTGCCTACCCCTCTATCCATATGAGTGCCGGCATAGGGCCCTGGGGTGTTGCCTCTGGCCAAATTCCAATCAGGCAACAACTTGATGGGCTTTGTGCATCCCTTGACAAGAGCAAGGTGTGTGCAATTGGAGAGATTGGGCTGGACAACCATTGGGCCTATGGAACAAAACAGAGCCAGAGCGAACTGTTTGTCTCCCAGATGGATATCGCAGCTCAGAGAGATCTTCCCATCATCATCCACAGCAGGGAATCTGATGATGAGATCTCTGCCCTGTTGCAAGGTCGCACCTTTGGCAGAAGGGGCATCATGCACTGCTTCCAAGGGTCTAGGGAACTTGCCCTGCTTGCAGTGTCAAAAGGGATGTTCATCTCATTCGCAGGACCGCTCACCTACAAGGCCAATAATGAGATGAGAGACGTTTTCAAGGCAATTCCCCTCGATCATATCCTGCTTGAGACAGACAGCCCCTACCTGAGTCCGGTCCCCTGCAGGGGAAGGGTCAACACCCCCCTGCATATGGTACACATCTACGAATATGCAGCATCCCTGCTTGAAATGGACATGGAAGACCTAATCGTACAGATGCAGTCCAATTTTTCCGCATTACTCCTCCGAAACCCTGCAGAAGGGGCTTAGTGCCTTTCTGCAGCACAACAATCCGAGCCATGCAGGTTGACCTGTTTCCTTAGATTGGGTAAATTTATAGGGAATAAACACCTTACGTTCAAGAAGGAGCAATCTATGACATCCTATAAGGACCTCGGTCTGGTAAATTCCAGAGACATGTTCGCTAAAGCAGTAAAGGGTGGCTACGCCATTCCTGCATACAACTTCAATAACATGGAACAGCTTCAGGCAATCGTACAAGCCTGTGTAGAAACAAAATCCCCTGTCATTCTCCAGGTTTCGAAGGGTGCCCGCGATTATGCAAACATCAACCTGCTGCGAAACATGGCCCGTGGGGCAACAGAGTATGCCAAGGAACTCGGCTTTGAAATTCCTATTGTACTGCACCTTGACCATGGCGACAGCTTTGAGACCTGCAAAGAGTGCATTGACAACGGATTCTCCTCTGTCATGATTGACGGTTCCCATTTCCCTTATGACGAGAACGTTGCTCTGACCAAGCGTGTTGTGGAATATGCACACAAGTTTGATGTGACGGTCGAGGGTGAGCTTGGTGTACTCGCAGGTATTGAGGATGAGGTATCATCGGAAGTCAGCCACTACACCCAGCCCAACGAAGTCCTGGATTTCGTATCCAAGACCGGTGTCGACTCCCTTGCCATCAGCATTGGAACCAGCCACGGGGCAAATAAGTTCCAGCCTGAGCAGTGCACACGCAATGCAGAGGGTGTTCTCATTCCCCCTCCACTGCGCTTCGACATCCTTGAGAAAATCGAGAAAATCCTTCCTGGATTCCCCATCGTCCTGCACGGTTCCTCCTCTGTTCCCGTTGAATACGTCAATATGATCATCGAGAATGGTGGCAAGCTCAAGGACAGCGTAGGTATTCCCGAGGAACAGCTTCGCAAGGCATCCAAGAGTGCAGTATGTAAGATCAACATCGATAGCGATGGAAGGCTGGCAATGACCGCAATGATCCGCAAGGTGCTCGCTGAGAAACCTGGTGAGTTCGATCCACGCAAGTATCTCGGCCCTGCCCGCGCAGAGTTGAAGAAGATGTATATGCATAAGAACAAGAACGTCTTGGGTTCTGCTGACCAGGCCTAGTCGTTACCAGTTTGGGAAAGCCATCCAAATAGCATTTGGGTGGCTTTTTTCGCATCCGAAGGGAAAGGACTTTGACATGGGTAGATGCTTATGCTATAGTTACTTTCGCTGGCTATCAGTAGCCGGCTATCCCTATTAACACCGTGATTTCACAGAAAACACTAAGGAGTTCGATTGGCTACGAAGGATTTGAGGATCAACAGACAGATTCGTGCTAGAGAAGTATTCGTCATTGATGCAGAAGGAAAACAGAGAGGTATCATGAGCACATTTGATGCTGTGATGCTAGCTGAAGAGGTTGGATTGGATCTGGTGGAAGTTTCCCCAAACGCTAAACCCCCAGTATGCAAAATACTTGACTTCGGAAAGTACAGATATGAGCAGGAAAAAAGGCTCAGAGATGCCAAGCGAAACCAAACAGTAGTCAAGATAAAGGAAATTCGGATGCAGCCCAAGATCGAGAGACATGATCTTGAAACCAAGTCCAAGTTTATATCTGAGTTCCTTGGTGAAGGTAATAAGGTGAAGGTTAGTATCCGCTTCCGCGGCCGGGAACTCGCTCACACTGAGTTGGGTAAGGTTGTCTTGGATAAGATACTTGCAAAACTTACCGAACTTGGTGTAGGGTACAACCTTGACCGAGGTGCGGTTATGGAAGGGAGAATGATGAGTATGATTGTCAGCCCCCTGAAGAACACCACACCAGCCAAGAAAGACAATTAAGGAACAGTATCCCGCATGGGATGGTGAATATGCTGCTCCAAGGGGTTCTTGTTCCTTGAGAGCGCAAGTTTGGAAGGTGCAAAAAAATGCCCAAAATGAAAACAAGACGATCCGCTGCAAAGCGTTTCCACGTTACTGGAACTGGCAAGGTCCGCTATAAGAAGCAGGGACTTCGTCATATTCTCACCAAGAAAAGCAGTAAGCGCAAGGGTAACCTCCGTGCTACTGGTATCCTCGCCGATTGTGAAGCAAAACGGGCCAAGTCCATGCTTCCTTACGCCTAGGAGGGTGAAAATATGCCACGAGCAGTAGACGGAACAAAACACAAGGACAGGCGTAAGAAAATTCTGAAGCTCGCCAAGGGCTACTATGGTCGCAGAAGTACCAACAACCGCGTTGCAAAAGACGCAGTTGCCAAAGCCGGTCAGTATGCATACCGTGGTCGTAAAGAGCGCAAGCGGGACTTCCGCAAGCTCTGGATTGCCAGAATCAGTGCAGCTGTGCAGGCTGAGGGACTTAACTATTCCCAGTTCATGCATGGTCTGACTCTTTCACATATCGAGATCAACAGAAAAGCTCTCTCCAATATGGCTATTGAAGATAAAGGAACTTTCTCTGCACTCGTATCACAGGCGAAAGTTGCACTGGGCAAATAAGCCCATGGCAATTCATAGAGATTTGGTAAGGAGGGTCTATGTCAATTCTTGATACCGTCCAGATGCTGGAGTTGCGCACTAAAAAAGCTGCTGGTCTCATTGCAATGTTACGTAAAGAGAAGGGAGAACTTCAAGAGAGGTTTGACCTGGTCAATACGCACAATGCGGAATTGGAAGAGTATGTGGAGAAATTCACCACAAGCAACAAGCTCATTGAAGAGAGCATTGCCAGTGCAATGGAAAATCTTGCAACCATTGAAGGTTTGGATGATATTCCTCTCATAGACGATGCATCACTCGAGTTGGAAGCTGCCGAAGGATTCACCGCTGGTGAGACCGCCGGTTCTGACGAGATTGACCTTGACCTACTTTTGGAAGAATCTCCTAGCCTTTGACAAATTGCTTGAATAAGCACACGATGTCCAGGAAGACGGGGCCCAACGGCCTCGTTTTCTTTTCTTTTGACCTCTTTATCAAACCCTCTTCTTATTGTAGGATAGAGGTACGGCAGGACAGCCTGCCTTAGATATTTGACATTTTCCTGCGGTGTATGCTTGGAGCATTCGTCTCTTGGCTCAACTTACACAAATGGGATACGGCATAGCTGATTTGCATTGATCCTACCTCTTAGGAGGTTTTATGGAACAGAATCTTCAGCCAACTAGTTTCCCCCTTGAACCTAAGGTTCAAGAGCTAGCTCCGAGACCGGCACCGCAGGTTTTATCTTCTATACAGGATAGTTCCCATGACACAACCAAACAAAACCTTACAAGACCTGGTATTTATTCGCCTCCCCTCTTCCTTTGAACGGGACCTAGGCGACTTTCATATCGACCCTTCAATCGAGATTCCTGTCCAGCTGCCAGCAGGAAAGGACAGTCTCGAATCGACAGAGATCAGCATAGAACTGCTTGTTGCCGGAATGCTGAAAATCATCGCTTTCGATGCGGAGCACAAGAACTTCCCCTACTACAGGGACTTTGTCCTTGCTGTGCAGGGTGATGCCCCAGAAGAGTTGAACCTAGCTGCAATCTCTCAGGAGCAAAAAGAGAACTATGACTTCGCTGAGGAGCTCTTCCTCACAGTCAACCATCTCGCTCCTCTGAGCTCGACTTTTATCAACCTTGCAACCTTCTACAGCAAACGTGCCTCACTGGATACCAGCAAGGGAACTGCCTATGACTTCTACCAACAGAAATCGATGGAGACTCTCAAGGAAGGTGTGGAGCTGTTTGGCGATGATGCCCCCCTACTCAGTGAGCTGGGCTTCTTCCACCTCTACCAAGGCAATGTAGAGATAGCCAAGGAGTATCTTGAGCGTTTCCTTGCTGTAGCAGAGGAAGGCGAAAAACTCGAGCATGTCAAGAAGATAATGGGCGACATCGACAACAAGCTAAACAACGACAAGCTATTGATGCAGGCCTATGACCAGATACAGATGTCCAAGGAAGAAGAGGCCCTTATAAACTTGGAACAGTATCTTGTGGAGAACCCTAAGGTATGGAATGCCTGGTTTCTCAAGGGTTGGGCACAAAGACGCTTGGCTCGTTTTGCAGATGCTGAAAAAGCATTTCTCTCTTGCATCTCGCTCGGGGAAAGCAGCAGTGACATCTACAATGAACTTGCCATCTGCGCCCTGGAGACAGACAAGAAGGGCCTTGCCAAAAACTACCTCAATACCGCAATTGACCTTGATGAGAAGAACATCACCCTCCTTTCCAATCTGGCTTACCTCCATCTTCAGGATGGTGAGTTGGATGAGGCTCGGGAGTTCCTGGAACTTGCCAGAAACATAGATGAGAAAGACCCAGTCATTGTTCGCCTGATGAGTGACTACGAAATCTCTACGGGTGAGAAGCTCTCTTCTCCCATCGTCCAGCAGTTCGTAAACACTGCCGAGGTGATGGATAAGGACAAGAAAAAGCCCTTCCATATCCAAGGCTCCCAAGAGGGTGACGACTTGGAAGTACCTTTTGAAGAGAACGACTCACAGGAGTGATGCACCATGCGCTTTACCAGCTCTTCGGCCCAAGAGACAGCTGACTTGGGCTTTCGTATTGGAAAGGCCTGCACTGCCGGCTCGATAGTTTCCCTTCGTGGGAGCCTAGGGGCTGGAAAGACAGTGCTTGCCAAGGGCATTGCAAGGGCTCTGAATATTTCAGAAGCCATTGTAAGCCCTACCTTTACTCTGATGCAGGAGTATGAGGGAACGCTGCCTCTCTACCACATGGACCTGTACAGGATCAGCGGACCGGAGGAGTTTGAGATGATCGGGGGTGAGGAGATGCTCTATGGAAAGGGAGTTACCCTCATAGAGTGGGGCGAAAAGATTCAGGATATGCTACCCGATGGGACTATTTTTGTCGATATTAGTATTATGCCCGACAGCAGGCGGGAAATAACCATTGAAGGAATAGAAGTGTGAACATCCTAGCCATTGA
>DMAO01000227.1 GCA_003446545.1 Sphaerochaeta sp. | reverse complement strand
CCTCGTACCATTCGTGCAATGGTAAGCCAGCTTACCATTGCAAGGGCGACAAAGAGGTTCATGATATTCCTGCCAAAAATGGCCATGAAGATGATGACCAGCAACATGTAGGGCAAGCCGTACATGATGTCTACCAAGCGCATGAGGAAAAAGTCTACCTTCCCTCCCATGTAGCCGGCAAGAGCCCCTACGATAATACCAATGAACACACTGGTGATCGTTCCTATCAGGCCGATCATGATGGAGACCTGTCCGCCATAGATAATGCGGCTCAGCATATCCCTTCCACTGTAGTCTGTTCCCAAGAGGTAGTGTCGCCCATGTTTCTTTGTTGCTTCGACATCTGCAGAGAGGTTCTCGCTGATGGAAACCTTCCTGTCGATGGGGAAGTCTACTGTCCTGTCCTTTATCTCTTGCTTGAGAGTCCTTTCATAACTTCTGGTGATAGTGGTCTTGATCTTACCCAGGAGGTTGATCTTGCCAGTCGAGGCGAGACCTTTCTCCCCAAGGCTCATGATTTCCATTTCTAGGGAGGATTGATATTCTTCCTCACTCAGGCCAGGGTTACTTCCTTTGATGGTGTTCATCACCTGGGCACGCATTTCCTGTAGAATCTGCTTTTCGATGGTGGGAATATCCACCTTGGTAATGGCCGCATAGACTATGAGAATCTCGTCATAGGACATCTTTGCAAGATTCTGGATCTTGCCTGTTTCGATATCCTTCCAGTAGATTTTTTCAACAGAGATGAGGAAATCAGTATCTATGCTTTTTTGTAATCGCTCGATGGTGCGGATATCCGCATCGCTGAAGGTGAAGGTTCCAGCCGCTTTCTGCCTCTCGCCCTCTGCATAGCAAAAATCCCAGACCTTGTTACTTTCGTTGTCTGCAATCCACTTCTTAATCTGTGCAGACTGTGCTTCAGTTACTATAAGGCTCCCACTTCTCCATGCCTTGAAATACAGGTCTTCCAGCTTGGTCTCCATCATCAGGTCCCCAGCAGTCTTGTTCCACGTTGGCCTGAGGTGCTGGTGATCGAGGATAATCTCGTCATATGCGTAGATGGGAAGGAACATGGCAAAGGCTGCAAGCAAAGAGTATACGATGACGATAATCATACCCAATACAGCCATCTTATTCTTTTTCAGTCGTTTCCAGGCATCCTTGGAAAGGCTGTTTCCAGCTACTACCTGATTGAATTCGTTGAGGGGTGCCTCTTTCTTTTTTCTTTTCGTTACCATGAGGCCACTCCTATTTGTAGGTGATTCGGGGGTCAAGCTGTGCATATACTACATCCACAATAAAATTCATTAGCACAAGGATCAGCGAATAGACAATGACAACACCGACTATCAGGGTATAGTCGCGGTTAAAGGAACTCTGTACGAAGAATTTACCCAATCCAGGGACGCGGAAAATCTGCTCCACTACGATAGATCCTGTGATGATACCTGCAAATGCAGGTCCCAAATAGCTGACAATCGGCAACATGGCGCCTTTCATGGCGTGCTTGAAGATGATAGTGGAGCTTTTCATCCCCTTTGCCTTGGCTGTGCGGATGTAATCGCTACGAAGCGTCTCCAGCATGGAAGAACGGGTCAGACGGGCAATATTTGCAAAGTAAGCAAAGGAGAGCGATACTGCAGGAAGGACGATGGTCAGATATCCTTCACCTGTGGTGTACCAACCGCTGGTGGGTAGCCAGCTGAGTTTCATCGCGAATATCAGCTGGAGTACCGGTGCTATGACAAACAGCGGAACAGATATTCCTATTACCGCCACCCCCATACTAAAGTAGTCAATCCATGTGTTCTGCTTTACTGCGGCAATGATGCCGGCCGATATGCCAAACAACAAGGCCAGAGCCATTGCACAGAGGCCTAGGACTATGGATTTTGGTAGGCTGTTGAAAATGTAATAATTGACATCATAGTCCTTATATTTGTAGGAAGGTCCCAAGTCTCCACGCAGGATATCAAACATGTACCTGCCGTACTGTTGGATTAGGGGTTCATTCATATGGTACTTTTCTTCAATGTTACGCTTGACCACTTCTGGGAGGTTGCGTTCACTTGCGAACGGCCCTCCTGGGGCGACACGGACAATAAAGAAGCTGAGCGTGATGATGATCAATAGCGTAGGGATTATCCCTAAAAGTCGATTCACGATATATTTAGTCATTCGCTTCCTCTTGTAAGACTAGATTGCATGGAGAATTTGGGGATTACTCTTTATCATACAGCATTTCTGATACTATACCAACTTCCTTATTTATGCAAGAATGGGCATGCTAGTGCAAAATACGCAAACATCAGGCACTGCTAATATTATATAATAAATAAAGTTGTGATATATTTAAGGTATTTTATTTTTACAGTTTAGTGAGGGCTGTCAATATGCACAGACACCTATTGAAGTGTATGATTACCTGCCCAATCTATGGTAGTGTATAGCTCAGGCTGAATGCCGCAGGAGAAAGAACCAATGAAAAAACTATATCTGGAGAACCTTGGCTGTTCAAAGAATCAGGTTGATGCCGAGACCATGCTGAAAATTCTCGCAGAAGACAATTATATGCGAACTGACGACCCCACAGAAGCCGAGATCATACTGGTAAACACCTGTGGATTTATAGAAAGTGCTCGCGAACAGTCCGTCGAATCCTTCTTTTCGCTCCATCAGAGCAATCCTGAGGCAAAGATACTGTTCGCCGGCTGTATGGCTGAACGTTATGCTGATGAACTTTCTGGGGACTTGGCTGAAGCCTCGGCAATCTTTGGCAATCGCGACCTTTCAAAAATTCGTGATGTTGTCCAACGGGTTGAAAAAGGTGAGCGTGTGGTGGAAACGTATGCCTATCCACCGGTAAAGGAAGAGCTCTATGAGCGAAACGAGCTGCTCAACTTCCCTGGAAGCGCCTATCTGAAGATCAGCGAAGGGTGCAACCACCGTTGTGCCTACTGTGCCATACCCCTTATCCGCGGCGATTTACGCTCCCGTCCTATGGATATGATTATCAAGGATGCAGAGCACCTTATCAGTACAGGAATAAGGGAACTGAACTTGATTGCCCAGGACCTAGCTGCCTATGGAACGGACATAGGGGATGGCACAAGCAGATTTATGGACCTGCTTACAAGGCTTGTTGCCCTACAAGGGGATTTTAGATTGCGCCTGCTGTACATCCATCCTGATGCGTTTCCTTCTGACCTTCCCCGATTCATAGCAGATAATCCGAAAGTACTTCCCTATTTTGACATCCCTTTCCAGCATGCAGCCACCCCAATACTGAGGAGCATGGGAAGGACTGGGACAAAAGAGAGCTATCTCTCCCTGATCAATTCCATTCGTGCGACTGTCCCGGGCGCTGTGGTGCGTTCAACCATTCTGCTCGGCTATCCTGGCGAGGATGAGGGTGCTTATGTTGAGTTGCTTGATTTTATCGAGAGAGCTCAACTCGACTGGATGGGATCCTTCCTCTACAGTAGGGAAGAGGGGACAAAGGCCTATGACCTGAGAAACCAAAAGGAACATGCAAAGGCGCATAAAGCAGCTGCAATCTTTCAGAAAAAGCTTGAAAAGCTACAACAGGCCATCACAGAAGCCCGCCTTGAGCAGTTTGTGGGCAAGGAGTACGATGTTTTGATAGAAGAGAAGATAGAGCAAGAGGATCTGGCAATAGGAAGAATCTATTCTCAGGCCCCCGAGGTTGATGGTCTTACGGTAGTCATGGGGCACAACCTTGTCCCAGGCTCTGTAGTGAAATGTGGAATTCGAGCGGTGAAGGGCATTGACCTTGAAGCTGTCTTAGTGGAGCGATCTGATGGCTAATATTGATGCTTTGCTCTCAGAGTTGAATAAAGACCAGACGGAGGCGGTGCTGGAGAACAGCGCTCCTCTGCTAGTGCTTGCCGGTGCAGGTTCGGGAAAGACCCGGGTCATCACCACCAAAATTGCCTACTGTATTGAGAGGCTGGGAATCCCAGCCTATAAGATTCTTGCAGTTACCTTTACCAACAGGGCTGCTTCAGAGATGCGCCAACGGGTGACCGAGATGCTTGATGACCAACAGGTCTCAGGCGATGTCACCATACGCACCTTCCACTCCTTCGGGGCATGGTTTCTCAGGAGGTTTGGCTCGGAGATCGGCTTGGGGTCCAACTTCACCATCTACGATGATGATGATTCGCTCTCCTTGCTCGCTTCCTGTTACCCAAATTTCAAGAAAAAGGAGCTCGACCCTGTCATGCGCAAGATCTCCTATGCCAAGGATCGGGGCCTCACCTGTAAGGATAACCTTTCTTCCTTGAAGGCTGATGCCACCTTCCCCCGAATGTTCGAGGCGTATGAGGACAAGATGCGCAGGGTCGGGAATGTGGACTTTGCAGACCTTATCGGAAGGAGCATCGAACTGCTCGATGCCAAACCTGATGTCCAGGCTTGGATGCACAACCGATTCCAGGTCATCCTGGTCGATGAGTACCAGGATTCCAACATTGCACAATTTGAGCTGCTCAAGCGTCTGGTAGGGCCTTCCTGCTTCATTTGTGTTGTCGGGGATGATGACCAGAGCATCTACCGTTTTCGTGGGGCAGAGGTGCAGAACATCCTCTCTTTTCCTGAGGTTTTCTCAGGAGCGAAGACAGTCAAGCTCGAACAGAACTACCGTTCTACCCAGAGTATCCTGGACATAGCCAATACGGTTATACAGAACAACAAGGGCCGTCATGCCAAAAGGCTCTGGACAGCCAATACCAAGGGGTCAAAACCCAACCTGATGTATGTGCAGGATGAGCTGGATGAGGCACAACGTGTTGGTAGGATCGTACAGCAGGATAAGAAGTATGATGGCAGTGCAGTCCTGTACAGGACCAATGCCCAATCCGTGGCCTTTGAGACAACCTTCAAGAGGTTGCGCATACCCTATAAGGTAGTGGGGGCTCTGCAGTTCTATGACCGCGAGGAAGTCAAGGATGCCTTGGCCTTGCTGTTTCTTCTAACGAACAGTAAGGATGAGGTAAACTTCAAGAGGATGATCAACAAACCTACACGGGGCATCGGCTCGGGCAGTCTTGATACCATCCTCTCTTATTCTCTCCAAGCAGAGGGAGACATTTTCCGTATGTTGGAAATGGCCATACAATCAGGGTCTCTATCAAATAAGGCAAAAAGCGGTGCGACCACATTCCTGGAACTCTACAAGCATGCAAACCGCATGATGGACAGCGAGGAGCTGGTGGACTGTGTCAACTTCATGATCAGGGAGTCTGGCTTGTTTGAGCTCTACCAGAAGATAGACAACCAGAACAGCACCGGCAAGGTCGATAACCTGGAGGCTCTGGTCAACGCCCTTGCCTCCTATGATTCCTCCCGTGACGGCCTGTTGCTTTTTCTTGAACAGCTCTGCCTCGACCCAACCACCTTGGGAAGGGAAGACCCCAGGGACAAGAAGGGAGTTACCCTTATCACCATGCATAACACCAAGGGTCTTGAATTTGACCGGGTGTTTGTCGCTGGCTTGGAGGAGGAACTCTTCCCCGGACGAGCCAAGGAGAGTGACGACGACATTGAGGAAGAGCGCAGAATTTTCTACGTTGCGGTAACCCGGGCTCGGAAGCAACTCTACCTCATGTGTGCAAAGGCAAGGAAGATATGGGGAAAAACCAGTTTCCAGCACCCAAGCAGGTTTATAGATGAGATACCTACCCATCAGGTTGCAGTGGATGGGATTCGTCCAGGGACGTTGGATGTACTCCCAGAAGGTGGCCCCTATCGTGGGCTTGGCAGTCTAGGAGAGAAACGGGCCAAGGCTCATGGATCTTCTGAAGCCCTGAACAGCAATGGTTGGGGAGGTTCAGCGAGTGCCCTTATCCAGAAGGGTTTTGGCTCCAATGCAAAGACGTTCACCATGGAAGAGCGTCACGCAGAAGAGGAAGGGGTGAGTCTGTTTCCTCTTGGGCAAAAGGTCTATAGTGACAAGTATGGTGAAGGTGAAGTGGTGAACCTGAAGAAAAGTGGTGATCGTGAAGTCATCGATGTGACATTTGTAGGGGGGAGCAAGGCTACTTTCATCAGTAAATTTGCTCAACTTGAGAAAATAGGGGGCTAATGCTATGCTCTCACCTATGAAAGATACTAGACATGTTGCCACCGAACACTATACAATGCCTATCGTTGTCCGTGCACGGTCATTCTATCTGTATGACCGTTATGGGCTTCGATATGTTGATTTTTTTCAAAACCATGGCAGAGCCATCCTAGGTCATCGACCCGACATCCTGCAACGTTCCCTAAAGAGCACTGCAAGCCGGGGCTTGATAAGCGAATACCCTTCGGTATTCGAGGGAAGGCTCGAAAAGCTACTGGCTAGACTGTTTCCAGACTATGTGGATTTTAGACTGTATGCCGATGACCATGTAGTCCGACAGGTGGCTATAAAGGTTTCGTCAGATCCGATCTACGACCCTGCATG
>DMAO01000276.1 GCA_003446545.1 Sphaerochaeta sp. | reverse complement strand
GAAACATGTCAACCGATCCAAAGGGTTGAACCGCACAAACGCATGAAGGATGTTGCATCAAAATCCTTTGGTAGACAATGGTATGGAGTTTCTCCTGGGAAAGGTCATACAGGCTACTTTTATAGAGGTCCTTACCAAAAATGGGTTCGAGCTCCTTTGCAATGGCCCTTCTTCGTTTTGGACGCAACCAGATATGACGAATCTTTTCATCACTGGTGAAGTAGAGGTTATCAATGACCGACAGCTGAGGAAACAAGAGCGTCTCATAGGGTTTGGGAGCTATAAGGGAAATGGAGCGGTCGCCTTTGGATGGTGCTTTTCCTGCAAGGGTGAGCTTTCCTCTCTCTGGCATCGCTGTTCCCTGAAATAGGGTAAACAGATCACCAATACAGAGGTTTTCACTATCGAGAAGCACCACAGTCTCTCCTTTACGTAAGGAAAAGCTAAGATTATGTACATTTCCATACCAGAGGTTCTCACAAACAAGAAAGGGCGTTTCAGAATCCTCCATCACCTCAGGCGGTCTTTGTCTTTGAGAACGCTCCATGCTCTGCTCAAACACGTTGCTATACTTGATGATAACCTCATTGGTCATCTGGTACGGGAAGAGGTGTTTGATGATTCTTCCCTCTTGCATAAGATAGCAGCGCGAGCAGAAACGAAAAGCCTCCTGATGATGATTACATAGATACAGGAACGTCATGCCTTGCTCTTTGAAGTAGTGCATCAGAACCTCTAGCCTGGCAAGGTCCAGTTCACTGACAAAGTTTGATATGTCATGCAGAATTACAAGATTAGCCCTAAGTATGCTCGCCTTGACAAACTCTATGACCAGTTTTTCAAATGATGACAGGTTCCCTACCAAGGTCTTTCTGCGAATACTGACGGGAAGTGGGGCAAGCAACTGCTCCATTTGGCTGGAAAGTACCTTTTGGTTGATGAGATGACCGTGAAAACCCTTGCGCAGCACAAACAGGTTTTCCTCTACCGTCAGATTATCAATAAGATTTGAATCTCGTTGGATGACCGTTACACGGTTTGGCTTTCTGGAACTCGAAAGGTAATCATTCACCAAGACATCATTACAGTAGACATGACCGTAGTGGATGGGAATGTTCTTCTGGAAAATGGTCAGCAACTGCTCTAAACCTAGGGCATTGAGCCCTATGAGAGCCACTATCTCCCCTTTGTAGAGGTGTAGGTTGATATCAAAAAGATAGGGAGGAAGCGATACCTGCTCCAGTCGGAAGACCTCATGCTTCATACCGTTTCCTCAGGACCTACACTTCTGGGGAGGGAAATAAGCACATCAGTGCCTACCCCTACCTGGCTAGTCACTGTAAGGCCGTACTGCTCACCAAACAGGAGCTTTATGCGGTTGTTCACATTCACCAAGGCAATGCCACCATGATGCTCATCACGTTTCATGTATTCAAAGCTACGCACAGAGAGGTTACGGTGCATCTTCTCCAGGACCGAACTTTCCATACCTACCCCATCATCACTGATGGTGACCAGAAGCCTTGATTGTGTCGTCTCTATATGGATTCTGAGCAGTCCTTGGCCCATCTGACACTCAAGGCCATGGATAATGCAATTTTCAACTATCGGTTGAAGTGTAAGTTTTGGGATACGGTAGGATAGCACCTCTTGTTTGTCGTCATCGTCAATGACCACATCAAGAGCCATACGGTTTCCAAACCGGAACTGCTGGATAAAGAAGTAGTTGCGGGTATTCTCCAACTCCTGTTCCAAGGTAACAAGGTTTTCCACATTGCTGATCGTGTAGCGAAAGAATGTGGACAGCGCTTCAGTCATGGATGCTACATTATCAAGGCCTGCCAATAGGGCCTCTGAACGTATACCTTCCAGCGTATTGTAGAGAAAGTGAGGGTTTATCTGATTTTGAAGGGCAAGGAATTGGGCTTGCCGTTTACTGGCATTCATTACCTGGTCAGTATTCAAAAGCGTATGCAATGTTGCTTCAACTTCTTTCATCTCCCTGTTCAGCGGTAGCCTTTTGTCTGCAATGTTTTCGAAGGTGTACCCAGAGGCAAACAATTGGAGAATGTGTCTTGTCCTCTTATAGGGTATGAAAACCCAATAATGGAGTAAAATACCACTGCCCACCATGAGAGCAAGTGGCAAAAGCAACCATAGCGAACCTTGGATCCTCCCTGTCTGATACAGCAGTGCCATGATGAGAAGCGCGAACAGTTGCGCTGCCAAAAAAATCATCCAAAGTGCAATTCTTTCATCGAGGTATTGTATTCTTCTAGCCATACAGCTTCCTATATTCATTCGGCTTTATTTGGCAAACTTTCTTGAAGACCCTTGAAAAATGCTTGGGGTCCCGGTACCCAACCTCTTGTGCTATTTCACCTATGTTGAATTCACTGTTTACCAACAGTCGCTTCGCCTCAGTGATACGTAGATCTACTAGATATTCAAAGAATCCTTTATTGCAACTTTTTTTGAAGAGCGAGCTAAAATAGGAACTGTTTAGATTTACAGCCTCACTTACTGATTCCAAGCTGATGAGTTCATCACAAAAATGAAGAGCCAGATATTCTTGAGCCTTCTGTATGGGTTTGCTGAGGGTTTCTTCTTTGTCTTCAAGGTACAGGTTAAATACCTCTTCCAGGCTTGTAACAAATGCTTGTTGCAACAAATCCATTGAGTAGGCATTTCCCAATCTTTGTCGTATTGCATCATAGGAGACAATGGTTATATCTCTGCTGGCCATATGCTCAATGATAAAGGTCGCCCCTTTATCAAAACAATCCAAGATATACTTGGACTTGGCAAAGGGAGAAAGCTTTGCAGTGTCTATCTCGTCAAGGAATGCGGTACAATGCCTCACCATTGCTGGTTTTGAGCTCTGGGCACAAATACCCTGCAATCCAAGAATAAACGGGTCAATGGGATTAAATTGGGGCAACTCTTTGAACTCAGTGACACTATATCGCTTCATAGGTCCTGATACCAAGCGTTGTGCCACCGCTTGCTGGCTCGTAAGAATAGAACTTGACAATTCCTCATATTTCTTCACCCCCACTCCCAATCCCAGGGTGAAAAGGATGTTTCCAAATATTTCACTCTGGGTCTTGAGATACTGTAAGAGGGCATCACTGGCTTTGAGTATGGATGAAGTCTGGTCCTCAGTGTAAGAGAGCAAAAGGTAAATATATCCATCAGCTAGAGCAGTTATGATATCAGAGCATAATAAAGCGCATTCACGACTCATATACTCTTCTACCTTTTCGGTAAGAATGCCATCTGAGCGTTGTCCGTGAAATCCTTTCAGAATATCCATTTTCACCGCAAGGACTCGCATGCACTCTGAACGGGTAAAACAGGTTGCAAGGAGGTCGGTCTGCCCCTCTTTAAGTAACAAGGAGAGGGCTAGCATCCTTTTCTGCTTACGGTCTTGCGTTACCTGTTGTTGTAATTGCTTTGTAGCCTGGAACAGTGCCTGTTGGTCGTGGTACCGAGTTACCATCTTATTGAGGGTCTGTTCCAGTTCCAGCTTCTTGATCGGTTTGAGCAGATACTCCGCTACCCCATACTTGATCGCTGTCTGTGCGTAGTCAAACTGCTTGTGTCCGCTTATGATGATGAACTGCACATCGGGTCGTATCTCTTTTGCCTTGCGGATAAGGTCCAGTCCATCAAGGCCCGGCATACGGATGTCTGTAATGACAAGATCTGGTGACTCTGCCTTGATAAGCTCAAGGGCACTGATCCCATCATATGCCTTTGCACATAACGTCAGACCAAAGCGCTCCCAATCGATGAGTGCGCAGATCAGGGCACACACTCTCTCTTCATCATCTGCTACTAATACCTTCATTGCTTGATTGTAAGGCCTAAAGGAGAATTCCGATAGTCAAAGTACGGTTTTTCTTGCTTCAAGGGTATCAACCCAGCTTTCCAGGGCGATAAAGGCCTTCTTTAGGTCGATAAAACGCAATGTTGCTGCCCCATCCTGGCTAGTCTGTTGTGAATTGACAATGACAAGAGGTGCTCCATTTTGTGTTGCATACATCGGAAAGGATGCGGCTGGTTGTACCCTAAGAGAAGATCCGAGCACCAGAGCCAGGTCGGTGTGGCTAAAATCTTCATATGCTCGGCCTAGGATATGAGCGTTTAGGTTCTCCCCATAAAATACTATATCGGGCTTGACCAAAGAACCGCAGGCCTTACAGTAGGGGACCTCGTCATTGAGGACGATAGGGGCTATCTGCTCGTAGGAGTAGTGGGCATTGCAGTTGGTGCAATAGTGGTGCGCTGCACTGCCATGTACTTCATACTGTTTCTTGCTGCCAGCCTTCCGGTGCAACATATCTATGTTCTGGGTATAGAGAGAACGCAGGTACCCTTTGGCTTCCAGTTTGGCAAGGGTCCTATGTACAACGTTTGGCTCATAGGTGTCCAGGTTATACCAGTACTCCTTCGCCCAGGAATAGAATACATCCGGATGCTGCTTGAAGAAGGAGATACTGAGGATATGCTCCACATCAAGGCCATTCCACTTCTCAGAATATATCCCTTTGGAACTGCGAAAATCAGGGATTCCTGAAAGCGTGGAGACCCCGGCTCCAGTGAATACCGTCATCCTCTTCGCATGGAGGATCATGGGCTTGAGTATGGAAAATTTCTTTTCAAATTGTGCGGGAGTCTCTGAATTTGCTTTCATATGCCTCCAGTATACTGTATAAATTCCTTCCCTCAGGAAACCCTATTCCGCTAGATTTCTACCGTTCCCGTATACGTATTTCCCTTCAAGCCGGTGAGACGCACAGTGACGATGCTTCCGGCAGCAAAACTGCCATCGAAGACGACCATCTCATTGTGCTCGGTCCTTCCAAGCATCTGGTCCTTGTCGTTACGGGAAACAGCGTTGACCACCACCTTGGCTAGCCCTTGGGAGCGCTTGGTCTTTTCCCGTACAAAAATCTTGTGTTGGAAGGTTATGAGATCAGTGAGTCTTCTTCCCCTCTCCTCTTCGGAGACCTCTGCTGGAAAGGATACCGCGGCTGTCCCTTCACGTGGGTTGAAGTAGTACATGAACGCTTCGATACAACCCATCTGATCGAGTGCTGTAATGGTGTCCTGATACTCAGCTTCAGTTTCTGAGGGGAAGCCTACCATGACGTCGGTTGCAAAGGTGGCAGCGGGTATTTCCCTCTTGATGGTTTCAACCAAAGTAAGGAAATGCTCACGGGTATACTTACGATTCATAAGGCCAAGAACACGGGTATTGCCACTTTGCATGGGAATATGCAGGTGCTTGGCTACCTTCTCCTGTTCCTTGATGACCTTGATGAGGTCATTGGAGAAGTCTTTTGGATGGGGGCTCTCAAAACGTATCCATTCGATATTTCCCGCAACCGAGCAGACTTTCTCAAGAAGAGACGGGAAGGTAAGGACCCTGCCATCCGCTTCGTAGTGGTAGCTGTTCACATTCTGACCAAGCAGGGTGATTTCCTTTACACCCTTGGCATCAAGGAAGCGTACTTCGGAAAGGATTTCCTCTACAGGACGGGAGATCTCCCGACCTCGCACATAAGGGACTATACAGTAGGAACAGAAGTTGTTGCACCCATTCATAATCGGTATATAGGAAGAGTACTCACCTTCATGGTAGTAGGAGGTACCAAAGCTGTATGGTTCAGTTCTCAGCTCTGCACTTTCTGGGGAAATAAGCACTTCTAGGATCTTCTGCTTGTCATTCGTTCCCAGCACGTAATCTACATGGGGCGCTTCATCCTTCAGGTCTTCCTGCAAACGCTCTGCCATGCATCCTGTCACTATGAGTGTAAGCGGGTGTAGTGTCTTAATATGGGCAAACAGGCCAAGCCTTCCCCAGATCCTGTTCTCTGCGCTTTTGCGTACAGAACAGGTGTTGAGTATGGCGCAATCTGCTTCTTCTGCAGTTTTGGCAGGAAGGAGGCCTGCACCTTTCAGCTGGAGTTCCAGGGCATTGCTTTCTGCAACGTTCATCTGGCATCCATACGTTTCTATCCAATACGAGCGAATCATTTGGTATCCTTGGCAGCAAGCGACAAGGCCGCTTGCAGAGTATTTTTCATAAGCATTGCGATGGTCATCACCCCTACCCCTCCGGGGACTGGAGTGATGAAGGAACAGTGAGAGGAAACTTTATCATAGTCAACGTCCCCAACCAAGCGATAGCCACGTTTGGCTGAGGGATCTTCAACACGGTTGATCCCCACATCAATGACTACAGCGCCTTCCTTTACCATGGAAGGTTGGATAAACAAAGGTTTGCCAATGGCAGCGATGAGAATGTCGGCAGTCATCGTGATGGAAGCCAAGCCGACTGTCCGTGAGTGGCACACTGTTACTGTGGCGTCACGGCCTTTTTGCATAAGAAGAGCCGCAAGGGGCTTTCCTACGATGTTGCTCCGCCCAACGATGACCACATGTTTCCCAGAGGTCTCTATCTTGTAGTGGTCCAGCATGGTAAGCACACCCAACGGGGTGCAGCTGACAAAGGTGGGAAGCCCGATAAGGAGCTTACCGACACTCATAGGATGAAAGCCATCGACATCCTTATGCTGGTCTATGGTCTCTATGACCGCCTCACTGTCCATGTGGGCAGGAAGGGGCAGTTGCACGAGGATGCCATGCACTGTTGGATCAGCATTGAGGCTTCTCACAACAGTGAGAAGCTCTTCCTGCGTACAGTTTTCCGCCAATACATAATCCTGATGACCGAATCCAAGGGAAAGGCAGGCCTTCTTCTTGCTCTTCACATAGCTTTGGCTTGCGGGATCGTTTCCCACCAGGACTACAGCAAGACAAGGAGCAAACCCGTACGTTTGTACAAAGGCTTCAGTTCTAGTCTGCAAATCCTTATAGACTGCTTGTGAGACTTCTTTCCCTACCATTGCTTGCATAGCTTATCCTTCCTTATTTCGAAGGATACCGTAAAATGCAGGGTAATGGCAACAAACGCAAGAGCGAGTACCATTTGATTTGCCTGTTCCCTTTTGTTTCAATATATTGGCCATGTGGTTTTCAAAATGATATATAACACGTATGATTGATACTATGCAACGCACAAAGCGTCGTATTGTTCTTACAAGTAACACGAGGTACCCATGAAAAAGTTTTTCCAACTATGTCTCCTAGCCTTTCTTCTCCCTGTAACCCTGTATTCAGCCGATTACTATGACGCTGGAAGCCAACAGTTCTCATTCAAACTAGGCACCAATGTCCCCTTGTTTGTGCATTTCTTTGATGACAACACGACCCTAACGGGTCCTGGGGAAGGTAATACCGGCATGAGTATGGGCGGCTATGGTTCCATAAGCTACCAGGTGTTCAATTCCCCCAAGACAGCCATCGGTGGAGAGATAGGGTATAACTTCAACTTTTCTGCTGAGAAAGAATTCTTCTCAGCTGTCCCTTTCTTTGCCAAATACTCCTACTTCCCTCTCCAAGGGACCTTCGACATTCCCTTGTCGGTAGGATTGGGTGGAGCGTACATCAAGTATAAGACAGGTTCCCTGATG
Source organism: Sphaerochaeta sp. (assembly GCA_003446545.1). Lineage (GTDB taxonomy): Bacteria > Spirochaetota > Spirochaetia > Sphaerochaetales > Sphaerochaetaceae > Sphaerochaeta. The sequence continues at coordinate 663 of DMAO01000276.1, read as the reverse complement.
ACCCTGTATACAAACTTTGAAGTAGGAGCCATCTGGTTCCCAGGTGAGAACTGGGGGTTTGGTATCTCAACTGGAATATGGCTCATCCCTGAACTCAACTATGAGGAAAATCTGATGGCAGATAATGCCCTTGCAGGCTTCATCCCCATAACGCTCTCTGTCACGTACCGCCAATAGGAGATTCTCATGAAGAAAATACTTGCATCATTGCTAACAATACTATTACTTACCTTTGCCTTTGTTTCCTGCAACCTGGATGGCACATCTGGCATATTCAGAGAGATCGCACTGTCAAAGGCTCCGTTGTTCATACGGTACAAACAGCTGCTGGGAATAAATGGGACATACCTCTACTTCAGGACAGCCAATGGAGTGGAGCGTGTTACAACTGCCAAAGTGAATACAAGAGTTGCTACGAGTACGTTTGAAAATATCATCCAAGCAGCAGCATTTTCTCAAACTTATAACAGTGTCTTTTATATTACAAACAATACAACTGAACGAGACAATAATACAATAAACCTTATCAATACTGTAACCAAAGCAAAATCTTCAAAAACAGCAAGCACTTTGTTTATTACCAGTGGTAATCTGAAAATCAATAATTTGTACGCAAATGGCATGATCATGGTTGAAGAGAAGGATGGAACGGGCAAACTCTTT
>DMAO01000332.1 GCA_003446545.1 Sphaerochaeta sp. | reverse complement strand
GACTTTGACATCGACTTCTGCTATGAAAGGAGACAGGAGGTCATCAACTATGTCACCGAACATTACGGAACAGAGCGAGTCGCCCAGATTGCAACCTTCGGAACCTTGAAGGCAAAGGCTGTAGTCAAGGATGTGGCAAGGGTGCTGGACATCCCCTACGACGAGTCTAACAAAATCTGTAAGCTCATCCCAGAGGATCCCAAGATGAACCTTACCAAGGCCTTTGAGATGAATAGGGAACTTGTCGAGCTGGAGAAGCGGGGCGGAGTCTATGCAGAGCTATTCGACGCCGCAAGAAGGCTAGAGGGCCTGAACCGTCACACCTCAACGCATGCAGCAGGGGTAGTGATCGGGAAGGAGGACCTGGTCAACTATGTCCCCCTTTACCGTGACGCCAAGACCGGTGCCATCTCAACACAGTACACCATGGACCTCATCGAGGAGTGCGGTCTGGTTAAGATGGACTTTTTGGGACTGAAGACCCTGACTCTGATAAAACATACTGAGGACCTGATCAAGAAACGGGAACCTGACTTCAGGGTTGCAGATATTGATGAGAAGGACCCCAAGACCTTTGCCATGCTCTCCCGTGGAGAGAGTGCCGCCATCTTCCAGTTTGAAAGTGCCGGAATGCAAGGCATCCTCAAGGATGCCCAGCCTTCGGACATTGAGGACCTGGTTGCCCTCAACGCCCTCTACAGGCCGGGACCCATGGCCTACATCCCCCAATTCATCAGCTGTAAGCGTGGAAGACAACCCATCACCTATGCAAACCCTGAGCTGGAGGAGGAACTGAAGACCACATACGGGGTCATTGTCTACCAGGAACAGGTCATGAAAGTTGCCCAAATCATAGCAGGCTATTCGCTGGGTAATGCTGACATCCTCAGGCGTATCATGGGCAAAAAGAAGGTTGCTGCCCTGGCAGAGGAGAAGACCAAGTTCATCGCTGGGGCAAAAGCCCTGGGAAGGACTGAAAAGCATGCCATTGAGATTTTTGAGATGCTTGAGCCCTTTGCTGGCTATGGTTTCAACAAGTCCCATGCTGTTGCCTACTCGGTGGTAGCCTACCAGACTGCTTTTTTGAAGGCAAACTATCCCGCAGAATTCTGGGCGGCGAACCTAACCAACGAGATGAACAGCCCGGACAAGTTCGCTGAATACCTGCAGGTGGCAAAAGATCAGGGCCTTGAGATCATGCCCCCTTCCATCAACTATTCAGACAAGCACTTCTCAGTAGTGGGCGATAAGATTGTCTACGGCCTTGCTGGCATCAAGAATGTGGGAGAAGGGGTGGTAGAGCTCTTTGTAGCAGAGCGGGAAAAGAACGGCCCCTATAAGGACTTCTTGGATTTCCTTACCCGCATCGACTCACGTTCAAGCAATGCAAAACTCCTTGAATCCCTTATCAAAGCAGGGGCCTTCGACACCATGGGAGTTAACCGCCCTACTCTGTTGGCAAATGTCGCTGAAGCTGTAACCTATGTACAGAAACGCCGTGAAGAACGCTCCTTCGGGCAGATATCCCTCTTTGATGAGGAGATTGAGGCACAGATGGACACCTTCACCATGAAAGAGGTCGAAGACTGGGCTATCAACGAGAAACTGGAGACGGAGAAAGCCCTGCTTGGCTTCTACATTTCAGGACACCCGATGGATGTATACAAGAAGGCAATAAAAGAGAGGGTGACGGTAAATACTGCTAAGCAAGAAGACCTTCCCTTCGGGAGGCAGACCAATGTCATCGCCATGGTGAGCACAATCAGGCCATACTCCACCAAAAAGGGTGATGTGATGGCTTTCCTGCAGCTTACCGACCTGAACTCCACCTTCGATGCCACCCTCTTCCCCAAGACATTCACCCAGTTCAAGGAGGTTTTGCATGTAGATGGCATCTATGGCTTTACAGGGAACTTCGACAACTCGCGGGGGGGAGACAAGGTCTCCTTCCTGATCGAATCAATCTTCACCAATCCTGAAGATCTCGCACCCATGGCTGTAACAAAATGCCATATCGTGCTGGAAAAATCCTTTTGCAAACCAGAAAAGATGACCATGCTTCGTGACTCCTGCCTCACCTGGGAGGGAAGTTGCAAGGTGGAGCTGATCATACGCGAGGGGGAAGCCTCTGCGAAGGATATCATTGCCTGTGGGGAAGAGTTCAAAGTGCGGTATTGTGATGATTTCGAAAAAGAAGTACTTGATAATTCGGCAGTTATCGATATTTGGTTCGACTAACAGGAAAATGTTGGGTATCTTATGTACGGAGGATTACTATGGATGACACCTATTATAATGGAGGACTTATCTCCTTTAGCGGCGCTCCCCAGTGGCTTATGGGCATAGCCTCTTTTCTTGCTGCCCTAATTTCACTCTATTCGCTCTTGATCTGGGTGAGGATCATCCTTACGTGGATACGTCTGCCTGGCCAGAGCGGTGAAAACCCTCTTACCCACTACTTAAGCAAAATTGTCGACCCCTATCTCAACTGGTTCAGAGGGATAAGCGCATTCAGGAGAAGTCATATCGACCTCACCCCGCTTATCGCCCTTGCAGTCCTTTCTGTCCTGCAGAGCATACTCAGGCTGTTCGGGTCCTACGGCAAGATTACCGTAGGCATGGTCTTTGCCCTGATACTCAGTACCCTCTGGTCCTTTCTACTCAGCCCGATACTCTGGTTTGTCATGGCTTTGCTGGGGGTCCGTCTCTACTTCTGCTATAAGCGTGGCCCCAATACCATAGCGTATATCAAGATGATCGACTCACTGGTTGGGGGAGTCCTCAACTGGGTGCAGAGACTCTTCTACAAGGGCAAAACCATCAATGACCGTCAATTGGTACTGACCAGCCTCATTTTCTTTGTCGTAGTCTACGCAAGCTCTTCTGCTCTGGTCAGAGTACTTGTCTCTGTATTCACGAAGCTCTCTTTCTGAGTATGGCTTACCTTAGGGCACTACAGACCAGCATCAAGACCCTAGGGGGTGTTGGTCCGGCTTCTGCCAAAGCCTATGCGCAGCTGGGTATCAATACCTACTCCGACCTCCTGCTTTTCTCCCCCAGGGCATGGGAGGACCGAAGCAAGGTCCGTCCCTTGGGAGGCATACAGGACTCTGAGATGGCAAACACCCTCGTAGAGGTGCTTGGGCACACCTACTTCGGCCAAAGAAGCGCCAAAAAACGCACCTTGAAGATACTGTTGCGTGATGTCTCAGGCCAAGGCGACGGGCGATTATCGCTACTTTGCTTCGGACGAAACTTCCTGGAAAAGAGCATCAGGGTTGGAGGTATCTACTACATCTATGCACAGGTCTCCATAAACCGGGGGGAGCTGCAAAGCTCCCAGTTTGAACTCCATCCGGCTACCGAAGAGGGCACCTTTCCCGCTTCCTTTGGAACGATTCTTCCCATCTACCCCCTTCGGGGCGCACTTAATCAGAGACTTATCAGAGCCAATGTACAGAAGGTGCTTGATTCGGTGGAGATGTTTGAGGAGGAGCTCCCCCATACACTGATCGAAGAACACTCTCTGATACCAATGGATGAGGCCATAAGGATATGGCACTTCCCTCCCTCCTTTGCAGAGCATCAGAAGGCTAGAGAGACCCTTGCCCTGGATGAACTGTTCTACCTGCAGCTTATCGCCCGGAGAAGAAAGGGCCTACAGGAAAGAACCGTACAGCTAAGAACGGCAAACCCCACCAAGATTGAACTTGCCCTCATCGAGAGCCTTCCCTTCGCCCTGACGGGCGACCAGATAACCGTCCTGCATGAGATCCGCAAGGATCTTTCCACTGACATTCCCATGAACAGGCTGTTGCAAGGTGATGTGGGTAGCGGCAAGACCTTGGTCGCCTGGATCACAGCCTTGCATGTCCTTTCTCAAAATGCCCAAGTCGCTTTCATGGCCCCGACCGAACTGCTTGCCCGCCAGCATGCAGAGTCAGGAGCTAAACTCCTAGAACCACTAGGAGTCCGGATGGCCTTCCTTACAGGATCGGTAAAAAACAAAGAGCGCAAGCTCTTGTTGCAAGCCATCTCTGACGGTGAGGTCGATATTGTCGTGGGCACGCATGCGCTCTTTTCCAAAGAGGTCACCTTCAAAAACCTGAGGTATGTGATCATAGACGAGCAGCACCGCTTCGGGGTGGAACAACGCCTCGCCCTCATGGAGAAAGCCGAGGTCCCTGACCTGCTTCTGATGACAGCCACCCCCATTCCCCGTACCCTCTCGCTGACGGTATTCGGCAACCTGAACGTATCGACCATCAGGACGATGCCCCCGGGAAGGAAACCGGTGATAACCCACCTCGTGAATGAGCAGAGTCGCAAACGGATGTACCAGGCCGTCGGGGTGGAGTTCTCCCGAGGCCATCAGGCATACTTTGTCTATCCCCGTATCGATGACAGCGGGGAGAGCGAGCTCAGGGATGTGACGAACATGTTCGAATTCCTCAAGGCCGAGTATCCCAATATCCCCTCTGAACTCATCCACAGCAAGCTAGACGATGAAGAGAAAATGTCCATACTCAAACGCTACCAGAAGGGTGAGCTCTCCTACCTTGTCTCCACCAGCGTAGTTGAGGTAGGCATCGACATACCCAACGCCACATGCATGGTCATCGAGCATGCAGATAGGTTCGGCCTCTCTGCCCTGCACCAGCTTCGCGGACGAGTAGGCAGGAGCAACCTCCCTTCCTACTGTTTTTTGGTGTTCAGCGACCAGCTCACCGATGAGGCAAAGCAACGTCTTACTGTCATGAAGGAGTCCACTGACGGGTTCTATATTGCAGAGAAGGACCTGCTTATCAGAGGCCCTGGAGAGATGACAGGGACCAAACAGTCCGGATTCCTACGCCTTCACTATGCATCCCTCACTGAAGACCTACCGCTCATTGAATTGGCAAGAGCCGAGGCCGATAGGGTCCTCACTAAGGACCCCGCTCTCTTATCTGTCGAACATGCGGTCATACGAAGGACTCTTGCAAAGGCCCCTCCCTTTGCCTTGGAGAGTATTGAGGCCAATTGAACAAATCTAACTTGAACAAACAGGACCGAAAACCTATTATTGGTAGGATGAGAGGCAAGCTATGCGCATAACCGGAGGAATCTATAGGGGAAGGACAGTGAGCTGTCCTCCAGGTATCATAAGGCCTGCAATGGATATGATGAGGGAGTCCCTCTTCTCCATATTGGGAAACATTGAAGGCCTGTCCTGGCTTGACCTGTTCACCGGTAGCGGGTGTGTGGGCATAGAGGCAGCTTCACGTGGGGCTACCATAGTACATGTGGTGGAGAAGGATCGTCAGAAGAAGGCTACCATCCTAGAGAACTTGAGCATGGTCGAGAGCGAGATCAAGCTCTTCATGACTGATGTCAACCGATTCATCCCCACAGCCAAACGGCAGTACGACATCGTATATGCAGACCCTCCTTTCCCTATGGGTGGCAAGGTCGATCTTGCTAAGGCAGTGGACAAGGCAAACCTCCTTACAGAGGGAGGCCTCTTCATCATCCACTACCCTTCTGAAGAGAAGCAGAGCTGGCCAGAACACATTGGAAACCTAGCGTTCAGTGATGAGCGTAAGTATGGGCGCAGCATGCTGCGCTTCTACAAGAAAGTACCAGAAGGAGATAGGGATGGGGAATGAGACTCTGAGCATCGACGAACATAATATAGCGCATAGCCAGTTCACCACCTTTAGCTATGAGACAGACTGCTTTTTTGATGCAAGACTTGCATTCTACTTCAAAATTGTACAGGAAGTGGCTGGAAACCATGCTGCAGCGCGAGGCTGTAACATTCCGACCCTCCATGAGGAGGGAAAGACCTGGGTCATCACCCGAAACAAGATTACCGTGCTCAGGTATACCCATTGGCCAGAGCAGGTCATGGTCGAGACTTGGGCACAGCAGCCAATCAGGCTCCATCTCCCCAGGGTAATCCGCTCCTTTGACGATCTGGGGAATCCCCTATTCATTGCAAAGACCTACTGGGCACTCATTGACTTGGAAAGTGGAAGGCCCTGCCGTCCCACTACCATGAGCGAGCGTATAGGCCTTCCTTCGCCGGAGATGCAGATGGATCTCTCTTTGACCGCTCGCCTTACCTATGAAGATTCACACTGCACAACCCTTGTATCCTATAAGCCAAAGATCCAGTATTTCGATACTGACAGTAATTTGCATGTCAACAACATCTCCTACCTCAACTGGGCTTTGGAAAGCCTGCCTTCAGAGTTCCGTAATCGCGCTAAGATAGCCGAAGCCGATGTATCCTGGATACGACAGACCTTCAGCGGCGATGATATCACCGTGTATACCGGTTGTGAAAATGAGAAGATCTTGTTTGGCGATGAAGGCTTGCTCTATCATAAGATAGTCAGGAAAGAGAAAGACGGGAGAATGACCATTGTATGGGAAGGGACAACCAGATGGGAGAAACGCGCCGCCCTTAGAGGAAGACCTTCCTGAGACTTGGATCCTTCCCCAAAAGAAGACCGATGGACTCGCGCACAAGAGGGAAACCCGAATAGGTATTTGCCGAATAGTAACAGTACCAGCATCCTTCCTCGGTCTTGTAGTGGAGGTCACAACTGACAAGATAGCGACTTGCCCAACCACGCTCGGGGGTAGACAGTATCACAGACCGGAAAGAGGGCTTCCAGAGAAGACCGTCAGGACTCTCGACCTGCAACAGGGAGGAAGTGGTCTTTGCCCGCTTCTTGTCCCAATGCATTGCACATTCAAATCCAACATACCCATCGGTTGCCTGCACCACCTTGATACTCCCACAAGCCATATTGCAATAGGGGTCATCAGGATCAGGGGAAAGGAGGCTCTCGCCTTCATTTGCCAAGGCATAGGGTCCTTCAAGACAGGAACTCATTGCCAAAGCAAAATGCCTTGTGGCTTTTTGCTTTGTATCTTCGAGCACCACATGGGAGGCTCCGAAATAGAGTCGGTAGCCTTCCCTATCCTTAAATAGCTGAGGCCGGGAAATTCTTGGTTTCCTCAGTCCGTCCTGTGCAAAGGGGACATCCTTGCTGTCAAGGAGGACCTTGGGTTCGCTGAAGATGATGAGGTCACTGGAAGATCTCATCTCAAAGCGGCTGGACTTGTTCTTATCCGCCCGTTTTCCCCTCAGTCTTTTTTTCAAGGGAGTCAGATTTGCATCATGCTTCTCGTAGAGCAGATACCACATCCCATCCTGACGGAAGACTGATGGGGAGTGGCCTCTGAGCTCTATCATTTTCCTCGGTTCCCAAGAAATGCCATTCTCACTGATAAAGTGCTCTATGCCCACCCATGTATGGCCAAATAGGTGCCATTTTCCGTCAGGACTCTCTTCAGGAAAAAGGAAAAAAGGGTCGCAGAGCCTTGGCATATACCACAGGCTCCGTATTACCGGTTTGTCACTGAAGGGAAACCAGGAAGTTCTGGTAAAGGCGGCTATGGATGGAGGCATCACACCTACTCCTCACGACGAGGTTTTTTTCTCTTTCTGGAAAACAGGGGGGCCAATTTTTCCTCAAGCTCAAAACGCTTGGTCATCCACTTGATGATGACAGAGTACAGCCAGAAGCTCCCACCGATACTCACCAGGAATGAGAGCCCCAGCCATAGGGGGACTAAGGAACTTGCAGGGTCTACAAATCGTGTGATGAGGACAAAACAAACCAGAAACAGAACAAGCATGAGCACAATGTTGAGTACTGTCGCCACCAGCATGAACCAGATAGTATTGGATTTCTTAGACATCGTTTAATTCCTTCTTCTTCGTAGGAGTCCATAGTATCGTAAGGGCGATCAGGATTCCACTGACCACCAAGGAGGCATCGGCAATGTTCCAGGTAGGCCATCGCTCAAAGCCCAAAAAACCATAGACCTTCACACTGATGAAATCGACCACCCTGAAGGAGCGGAAAATTCTATCTATCAGATTACCAACCCCGCCACCCAAGAAGAGCGCTAGGGTCCACCTCTGCAGGCGGGTGAGCTCAACCTTCTTGGAGAAGTATAGCACGCTTACCCCGATAAGGAGGATAATTGGGAGAAAAATGAATCCCATAAGCTTGACCAAGGTAGGAAAGCCTACTCCCATGCTGAAAGCAATGGCGGTGTTGCGCACATGCACAATAGCAAGGAAGTCCCCAAAGAATCGGAATCCTACAGTATTTTCTGCAATATTAGCTACTATCCAGGCCTTGGAAAGCTGGTCGGTGATGATCACCGCTAGGGTTAGCAGTAGAGGTATTGCCTTACTTGGTTGTTTTGTTTCCATAGGGACCACTATACTACACTCTTTTCGCTCTTGCCTACAGGCCAGTGGGATTATCAAGGAAGAGGACCTGAACTCCAAATACCGTAGAAAGATGTTCAGCAAGCGCCTGGACCCCGAAGACCTCACTTTCGTAGTGGCCTCCCCCGATCATGGTTATGCCTTGCTCGAGGCAGTCATTATAGATTTGGTGCTCACACTCTCCAGTGATGAAACAATCCAGGCCTTCTGAGAGGGCGGTGTGGACATCGTCACTGGCTCCGCCACTGACAATGCCTACGCTTGAAATCAATGTGGATCCGAAAGGCAGGATGATGGGCTTGGTGAATCCAAGCTGCGTTGCTATCTCCTGGGCAGTAAGGGGTTTTGGGAGGTTTCCCTTGCAGCCGATCTCCACTGCCTTGAACTGGGCAAATGGCTGCACCCCTACAAGCCCTAGCAACGAGGCCATGACAGCATTGTTGCCGACAGAAGGATGAGCATCAAGGGGAAGGTGTGCAACATAGAGATCGACATTGCCATCAAGAAGGGTCTTGATTCGGCTGTAGTGGGCGCCCGTAACGGCTAAGGGACTTCCCCAGTAGAGGCCATGGTGGACAATGAGCATATCCGCTCCCCACTGGTGAGCAAGATCGAAGGTCCTTTGGCATGCATCGACAGCAAAGGCAATCTTGGAAACCTCCTTGTCCGAGCCACCGACAACCAAGGAGTTGAGCGAGGGGTCAAGGGATGAAAAAAGCCCGATAGAAAGGTACTCATCAAGATATCTAACCAATTCATTGCGTCTCATGGGGTATAGTATAAGGAGTTGACTTGATTTGTTCCACCTCCTATAGTTCTGGCATGGTTGAAAAAGTAACGAAGATACAGAGACTTCCCTATGAGGAAGCTGCTTTTGACTTTACAGAGGCACGTATACAGGAGTGCAAAAAGCTTGCTTTGGGACCCTCTATCGTGGGTCAACCACGGGCTTTACGCTCACTGGAAATGGGTCTTGCCATCCAGAAGGGAGGATACAACCTCTTTGTCAGCGGTAACTCAGGCAGTGGCAGACTCGAAGCTATCAAGGAGAGTGTTGAGAGGTTCAGATCCGATATCTCTCTTTTACAGGATATTGTCTATGCTTACAATTACCTCCAGCCTGACTGCCCAGTCGCCCTCACCTTCCCCCCCAAGGAAGGCCAAAAATTTTCTGATGCCATGGAGCTGTTCAGCCAGAAGGTAGCACTTCTTGCCCAAGATCGCACCACCTTCCAGGAAAAGGCAATAGAGCTGGCCAAAAACATAGAACAGGAGTTCAATTCCCCGACCCTTTCGGTGCAGTTCAGCCACATCCATTCCGATTTGAGGCGACAAGCCTCCCATATACAGAACCTTACAGACGAACAACTCCAAAAAGATCCCTTTGCCCGCAAGTATCGGGTAAACCTCCTGGTAAACCATAGCAAGACGAGTAAAAGACCCCTGATACTAGAGAACTACCCAACCTTCTCCAACCTCTTCGGCACCCTCGATGACAAGGCCGATTTCGCCCACTTGGGCCTGCATGCAGGATCCCTTCTAGAGGCTGAAGGCGGCTTCATTGTCATCAATGCTGAGGAGTTGCTCTCTGAAGAGGGCCTTTGGGATGCCCTAAAGCGGTATCTCGATGCATCAGCTCTTGCCTTGCAGGCAGACCTTTTGGTCAAGGGGGAGTTACGAAAGGGCCAGATCAGGCCACAGATGACAAGGATTCCTGTAAAGGTCATCCTTATGGGTAGTGAAGACACGTTTGACGCTCTGACTGAACACGATGAGAGGTTCCTGAATCTCTTCAAGGTTTCTTCACAGTTTGACTTCGCCATGCCCACTACTGATGAGAACATAGCCAAGAGTATAGCCAACCTGAATGCATTTGCCGAGAAGCACACCAAGAGGAAGCTCGAAAATTCTGCCCTGTCCCAGCTGCTGCGCTACAGTGCCTGGTATGCAGAGTCCCGTAATGAGCTCACCACCCAGTTCTCCCAGCTCTATGACATCATCATCGAGGCTGACTACTGGGCTGAAATTGAGAAGAAAGACACTATCGACAGAACGCTTATCCTCAAGGCAAACGAGGAACGTGACTACTTCAGCAACATTACAGAGCTTCGCATCAATGAGGAGATTCTCAACGGTGAGATGCTCATTAGCCTGACAGGTTCAAAGGTCGGTGTCGTCAATGGGCTTGCAATAATGGACAGGGGAGCCTCTTCCTTCGGCACACCGACGGTCATTACCGCCAGTGTTGCCCCAGGTAGCGAAGGCATCGTCAATATTGAACATGAAGCTGGCCTTAGTGGTGAGATACATGACAAGGGTCTGCTTATCCTGGAAGGGTATCTGCGCAAGCACTATGCGAGGACCTTTCCCCTCTCCATCTATGCAGGCATTGCCTTTGAGCAGTCCTACGCAGAGGTCGATGGGGACAGCGCCTCTTCTTCTGAGCTCTATGCCTTGCTTTCAGCCATTGGAGAGCTGCCTGTACGTCAGGATATAGCCGTTACAGGTTCGGTCAACCAGATGGGTATGATCCAGCCGGTTGGAGGCATCAACGAGAAAATCGAGGGCTTCTATCGGACCTGCCTCACTACCGGCCTGAGTGGTAAGCAGGGTGTCATCATCCCAATCCAGAATGTGCGTAACCTGATAATCTCCTATGAGGTGCTTGAGGCCATCAAGGAGAACAAGTTCCATATATACCCCATCACCACCATTGATGAAGGAATGCGCATCCTTACAGGAAGACCTGTAGGCATACGTAATACCAAGGGAAACTATAGTGCGGGTAACTTTAACTTTGAGATTGAAGACAGACTGAGAAAGATGTACCAGGCGGTAACATCTAGCAGATCGTAGCATACCATTTCTGCAACATGATGCCAGAGGCCACTGATACGTTCAGCGATCCTTTGGTGCCCCCTAGGGCGATGGAGACCCTCCCCAGGCTCCCATCACACAAGGACAAGAAGGCGGGGCTTACCCCCATCTCTTCGCTTCCTATGATGGCAGCTCCAGATGTGGGGAAAGGGAACGTTTCCAGATCGGCGCCTCCCAGTTCAAGGGCAAACAGGGGCATGGAAGAAGAACTGAGCTTTTCAATGAGAGCAGATTCTGAAAACCACCGATACGGAACTGTATCGACACACCCTCGAGCTGATTTGACAGCACGGGGGTGGGTAACTGAAGCTGTACCTTCAACCAGCCATATCTGCTCGATGCCAAACGAGTCGGCACTTCGGAAGATCGATCCTACATTGAAAGGTGATCGTAAGCGGTCTAGGATTAGTATATGGGGAAGCACCTCACGCAAAGAAGCATCCAACACCCCTTGCCTATCAACAAAGTCCCAGTCAGAGGGTTCGCTTCCCAGTGCAGACAAAAGCCCATAGTGAAGGTCCTCCAGAATGAAGGGAAGGCTTGAAGCAGATGCAGAAAAAAGTCCAGAAGAAAGATTCTTCACGTCCCTAAGCTGTTCATCATCCAATACCGAAAGAAACTGGTGGGAGACAAATAAGGAACAGAGATCGGAAATATAGACACGATCAGGCTCATTGCCCTGCAATATCCTTTGGCTCTGCTCGTGAAAGAGGAGGGCGCACTTGCGTACGCAGGTGCGATCTTTGAGAGTCTTAAGCTTCGCTATCGTTATCATCGCTGTCAGATGCCTCAATAGGGGCAATACAGAGGGCAAACTCCCCTTTAATCGCTTGTCTGCCTGCAAGAATACCTGAGACTTCCCTAGCAGTTCCCACAAGGAACTCTTCAAACTTCTTGGTCATCTCCCGTCCAACCACTACCTGACGCACAGGGTCAAGAACTGCAAGTTCATCCAAGGTCTTAACGATGCGGAAAGGGGATTCATAGAGGACAAAGGCTTCGTTCCGTCCTAACAATTCCTGTAATCTTTTAGTCCTTCTTCCCTTGCGTGGGGAGAGAAACCCTTCAAAGGTAAAGCTCTTTCCCACATACCCCGGGACACTTATCAGAGTAGCAACAGCTGAGGGCCCCGGGATAGGAACCACAGTAAAGCCGGCATCACGTACAGCTTTTACAACACGCAAGCCAGGGTCGCTGATACCGGGTGTCCCGGCATCGCTTACAAAGGCTATGTCATTTCCCGCTTCCATCAGGGCAACGATACCTTGGGCGGAGTTGCTCTCGTTGTGCGCATGGCAAGCGATGAGGCGTTTCTGGATGTCATATTTTTGTAACAGGGTCTGTGTATGCCGGGTGTCCTCACAGGCTATGACGTCAACGCTTCGCAGCGTCTCAACTGCTCGGTAGGTGATGTCATCAAGGTTTCCTATGGGAGTGGCTACCATATATAAGGTACTCATGCGATAGAGTCTACACGCTATGGGACTGGGGTACAAGAAGGGGAATACCACTACAGATCTTTCAGAAGGGATCATCCCCATGGGTGCACAATGCAGCACACACTCCTCACCCCTACAGCTGAGATTTCTAGTGAATTATGTGGCTTGGCAAACAGCTCTAGTAATCGGATTGATTCTCTGTGGTAAAGGCTTATTACACTTCGCTGATATTGAAAGTGCCTGATCCGAAACAATCTTCATTTCTACCATGATAACCTCAATCTCCTTGCGATTCTTGATCTACTGCTCGATGAGAATCGCCTCATCGTGACCAAAGCGTTTGTTCACTTTCTTGCCATCCAACTTGGTCGTCCAGTAAGGAGTAAGGCTATGGAGTGAGGCGGGATTCTTAC
>DMAO01000119.1 GCA_003446545.1 Sphaerochaeta sp. | reverse complement strand
TGACGGCACCTATATTGTGGAGACTGCACGGATGCTCTTCGAGCTCTGTGTGAAGATTCAGCAAGAAGCTGGTGTAAGGATTGAATTCATAGATATGGGCGGTGGTATCGGCATCCCCTACAAGCCTGAACAATCTGCTATGGACCTTGAGGCTGTGAGTAAGGGCATGCATGAGCTGTATAAGCAAATTATAGTACCATCAGGACTCGACCCCCTCAATATTGTCTTTGAGTGCGGAAGGGTCATTACAGGCCCTTACGGCTACTTGGTGAGTAGGGTCCGACATGTGAGCAGCAAGTATAAGGAGTATGTTGGCCTTGATGCTTCCATGAGCGACCTCATGAGGCCGGCTCTCTACGGTGCGTATCACCACATCACTGTTCTTGGCAAGGAAGGGCAGATCCATGATCATGTCTATGATGTGACAGGTTCCCTGTGTGAGAACAATGACAAGTTTGCCATCGATAGGGCCTTGCCTGAGATTGAAAATGGAGACCTATTGGTAATCCACGATGTGGGTGCCCATGGCCATGCAATGGGGTTCAACTACAACGCAAAGCTGCGCCCTGCTGAGTACCTTTTGCGATTGGATGGTTCTACTGTCATGATCCGTAGGGCTCAGACCTATGACGACTATGTCGCAACACTTCGTTTTGAAGGCGCTGAGGTGGCGCTCTGATGCATCGTTTTACCCTACGTGTCTATTATAGCGATACCGACTGTGGTGGCATTGTCTACCACGCCAGGTATCTGGATTTTGCCGAGCATGCACGCTCTGAGCTGCTCAGGGATATCGGCATCGCTACAAGGCAGACCGGATCACATCGGGCTCTCATGGAGCAGGAGATGGCTCTGGTAGTGAAGTCGGCAAACATCGATTACCAGAGCCCTGCCTATCTTGATGACCTTCTGACTGTCGAGACAGAGATAGAGACCTCAAAGCGCTTCTCCATCGTATTCCGTCAGACAGTCAAGCGGGAAGGGGAGACGCTGTGTGTCATCCTAGTCAAGGTCGCTGCCATAGACACCACCACCATGCGTCCCAAGCCAATGCCTGAATGGTTTGTCCCCGCCTTCAGTGAACTGTAGGTACATAGGCCTTTCTCCCTACTGCGTTGGATAGTGAGTATCGATGCACCCTTTCATCCTATAGGGACGTCGGTCACACCCTGCTTGTCTGGTAGGGTGCTTTTTCATATAGGCAGGAAGGCCTGTGAATCACTTCTACATGATTGGCATATTTACCAGGATGGTGGTGCTACCCAGGCTTCCCAGTTTTGCATGGCTGACAATGACATCATAGCGGTGTGAGCCGGCCTTGGGAACCGAAGTGTAGGAGAAGCCATCCCCGACTACACTCTCCCCTTCACAGAACCAGGAGGCGGTAAGCTGTCCTTCCTCTACCCCCTGCAGGTTGCTAGGGGTGAAGCTGAGGGTGACGTTTGCCCCTACAGTTGGAAATGTTGGGGTGCATGTCACCGTCCCCCCTATGGGCATCATGGTGTCGTTGATGACTGTCATGGTAAAGATGGAGGAGCGGTCTCCCATCCTCATCTCCAGATCTCCTGTTGTGGTGGTGCCTGCTATGATGCGTACAGCCTCAGTGCAGCCGCTGACTGGCACATTCTGGCTATAAAGTCTGGAGCTGAGCATGTACGAACCCGCTGGGAGGCCTGTCGCTAAGGTAGCTGTACCCGTTTGTGTATCAAGGGTAGGCTCGGGCAGGGAAACGCTCTCTCCCTGTTGGTTTGTAAGGCTCAGTTCCAGACGCACATCACTGGCTACCTGCTCAAGGCTCCAGGAGTAGGCGACAGAGAGGCTTCCATCGCCCACCAGCTCCGTTAGGTTGATAGTTGCAGAGCTGGTTGCAGATGAGAGCATTGTAGTAAGGTTTCCTTGGGCAAGGACAGAGCCTGTATTGTTCAGGGCTTGGGCGGTGAGGACCCATTTGCCCATGAGTAGCTGTCCTAGTGTCACGGTCGCTGATGAGCCTGTCACATCAACTGTCTCGCTGTTGGGACCGTTGCCAAAGATCCTATACTCTTCGATGGTCATGGATTCTGGGGTCGGAAGCAGGCTTCTTTCTTGCGTTGTAAACTTTTCACAGGCAAATCGGACCACCATATCGGTATGGGTTGCCTTGCTGTCATCACAGCTGGTAAGCAGCAAGAGAGCGACAAGAGGGATGAGAAAAAATCTTTTCATGGGAATCTCCTAAGAATATGTTTGACCCTTAAGGAGAAGAACTGTCGTGTTCACTTCAGGTATGTATTGGAGAAAGCTGTTGCTTTGTCTATACTGGGACACATTGGAGAGCTGATATGGAAGAAACAATGGTGGTCAGAGTAGCAGGGGGGGATATTGACCGTGCCCTTCCCCTTCCCTTGCAAGCATGCTGGGGTGGAGCAAAAGATGTGGAGGCCTCGGTAAGGCTGGCCCATGAGGGAAGATTCCTGCACCTCAGGTTCTCCATTCAGGAACCACAGCTCAGGCGCATGTGCACCGAGCATAACCAAAATGTCTGCACCGACAGCTGTATGGAGATTTTTCTCCAACGCGAAGGGGAGAGCGAATATGTCAACTTTGAGTTCAGCGCCAGTACCAAAGCCCTTGTAGGGCGTGGGAAACAGCGTGGTGGGCGTTTGCTCTATCCCTTTCCTGTCATTGACCAGATTCCCATAACGCTTACTCTGTTAGAGAATAATGCCAACCAAAGCCGTTACCGACTTGATGTTTCGATTGACCTTGTCCTGTTTGGCCTAATGAAGGAAGAGGAGACAACCTCGTTCATCAGGCTGAGGGGAAACATATACAAGTGTGGTGACAATCTTAAAGATCCGCATTATCTTTGCTATGCACCTATAGGAACACTGAAGGCTGACTTTCATACCCCTTCCTATTTTGTTCCCTTCAGGTTTCTCTGAAAGGGAAACGTCTTATCATCACGGTATAGGACCTAAAGCCCTTCGGGGGCTCTGGGCCAGGCCTGTGCCCTGTGTCCACTCATCCTGATGGGAGGTACAGTAAAGCGCGTCATATGGTTCTTTTTCACCTGTCAAATGGCGATGTGCATCAAACATATGGTATCCTAAAACCTTCAGTAGCCGTTGGTCAAGTTAGAGTACCAAAGCAATATAGGTTACCAGTATGCTGGTCAGGATGGGGAATATCATGCCACCTTTGGTGTATGCGATGAGAAACGATGCACCAATGCCGGCGAGCCCTGCGTACCACTGGGGTGAGAAGTCCAGGATGACACCAGGAAATACCAGAGGCCCAAGGGCGGCTATGGGCAACAGGCGCATGCACCTCCCTACAAAAGGGGGTAGCTTGTTCAGGAATTTCGCATAGTAGGGCAGGACACGTACACTAAAGGTTGCCAGTGCGGTAGCAAGGATATAGACAACTATGGGGAGGTTCTCTTTCATGGCAAAGCCTCCCCTTCAGTGATGACCAAGGCTCCGAATATGGAGGCTGTGAGCATGGAGAGGACAAAGGCCCAACCGCTGCCCACATTGAGGCAAAGAATGAGGATGGAGTTCATAATCGCCGAAAATCCGGCGATAACGAGCACCATTATCCCTTTCTGGCGAAGCTCCTGGGCAAAGAGAGAGATGAACATAGCATAGAGGGTCACCCCCACAGCCATCTGTAGTTCTGAAGAGAGTACCATCCCTATGAGGAAACCTAGGGCTGTACCTCCCACCCATCCGATATAGGCGATTCCCTCCAGCCCTATCATATAGGGCCAGGAGAGTCTTTGGTTGTGCAACACCGCTATGGAGAACACTTCGTCGGTGGTGCCATGGGCTACCAAGAGGCGTTTGGGTCCATGGATTCCATCTTCCAGCTTATTGTTAAGGGCAGCTCCCATAAACAGGTAGCGCATGTTGATCAGCAGGACCCCAATGAAGATTTCCAAAATAAGAGACCCTGATGCGAGAAGGTTAATGGCCAAGAACTGCCCGCTACCGGCAAAGTTGGTTACGGAGAACAGCACGGCCTCCCAGATCTTAAGCCCCACATCCCTACAGACAAGCCCGAAGGCCATCGCTGTAGGAAAGTAGCCCACACAGATGGGGAAGCCTTCTCTGACACCTCTTCTGAAGGTGAGACTCTCTTGCTTGTCACTGAATTCCATAGGAAGGATAGTATTGCTTTGGCCCTTTCTCCGCAAGGGGTGATTATGGTACACTTTTTCATATGGGGGATGCACATGGGCATATATCTTGCAAACACAGGACTTGAACTCCTGATCAAAGGCACTTCACTTGACGAGGAGCAGTTGCTCACCTGGTTTCGGGAGGCGAAAAGGATTCCTGCAGTGCAGGGAGCCTACTACAGCAAGCTGTTCGACAGTGGCCTTGAACTGGTCTTCAGGAGTGTGAAGCAGGGCGATGACCTCCAGATAGCAGGCATCGATATGCATATGAGCGGCTCATGCCTGTGGATGGCGAAGCCACTCTCTCGCGTAGGGGTGGGAGAAGCCCTTGCTGTCTCGCTGCTGATGACCAACTCCGATGAGACATCTGCCTTTATCGCAGACCTTATCCATGCTGCAACCTTGGAGAGGATAGACGAGGATTCTTCGCTTTCCCTGCAGGTGTGTGCATTTCCCCAGTCCATGGATGTCTACGACAGCCGGGCTTCCTATGAAGAGGCTACCGAAAAGATTTCGCGCCTTGATGACCGCAAGCTCTTGCCCTTTAACTACCTCATGGCCCGTGATGAGAGCCTTGATCAAAAGAGTCGTGACAAATATGCCGAGCATGAGAAGCTTATGGTCTTCGCAGCCCCTGTCCTCATGGTTGAAAGGCGCGAACATGGCTACAAGGGGACCTCCTGCATGGTGGCGACCGTTGCTACCGAGATGGGGAGCCTTGACCTTGTGTTTGCCCGGGATCAGCTTTCAACAGTTCTAGAGAAGGGCTCGTATGTGGTATGCAGCTGCATCATCAGTGCTGACGTCCTGACCTCATAGGCTTACTTGCACTACTTCCGATGCTCTGTACCAGAAAAAGATCTCCCACTGGATAACATCCAATGGGGGATCCTTTTGGTGAGAAGCACATGCAAAGAATAGCCAGCCTAGAATCGTTTCGTCCAAGCATGGCAGTAAGGTTGGCTTCCCTTACGGACATAGTAGTCCTGGTGGTAGCCTTCCGCTTCCCAGAACTTTGCTGCAGGACGCAGTGTCGTAGCTATCTTCATGCCCTTATCCTCCAGGATGGTAATGAGTTTTACTGAGGTGTCGAACTCATGCCGGCTCTGATAGAATACTGCCGAAAGGTACTGGTTGCCGATATCAGGACCCTGACCATTTGTCTGGGTAGGGTCGTGGATCTCAAAGAAGTACTTTGCAAGCTCCTCGTAGGAGATAACCTTGGGATTGTAGAGCACCTCAACCGCCTCCAGGTGTCCGCTTTTTTTAGAGAGCACATCCTCGTAGGTCGGGTTCTCAACCTTGCCTCCGGTGTAGCCGGAGGTTGCCTCATATACTCCCTCGACGCTTTCAAAGAGGTGCTCGACACCCCAGAAACATCCGCCTGCAAAGACTGCCCGCGCTTGGGGAGATCCTTCCTTGAAGACCATGGAGATGGAGTTGACACAATGGCGTGTGTCCTTTTCGGTGAAGCCTTCACCTAGGAACACATGCCCGAGATGGCCGTTGCAGGTTGCACAGACTATCTCAGTCCTCGAACCGTCGGCATCGGGATGCCTGTCAACGGCGAAGGGGAGTTCCTCATCAAAGGAAGGCCATCCACAATTGGAATTGAACTTGTCATCCGATGCATAGAGGGGCGAGCCGCATTGCCTACAGTAATATGTTCCTTCCTCCTTGTTGTCTGTATATTCGCCTGTATAGGCTCGCTCAGTCCCCTTGTTGATGATGACCTGCCTCTCTTGGGCGTTAAGTTCCTTCAGCAAGGACTGGTCTATGGGCTTGAACTGGAATCGAACACTAGTCTGTTGTGGGATGTTCATAGGTGGCACCTCTGGCTCCTGTTGTTTCGAGGCGACGCGCATTGCCGGCAGGGCAACTGCTAAAAGAACCGCAAAGATGGCTATAATAATAAAGACTCTTGTTAGGTTCATTATATCTCCTTACACTAAATCCTAACATGAAACCCCCTTGTATTTCTACTACCAGAACTTGAATATGAGAGCAGAAGCCTGTTCTTTGTACTGTTGGTATGTTTCATACTTCTGCTCTGTGATGCTCTCGGTAAAGATGGTGGAGCTGATAAACAGCAGGGTGAGGGCCAAGGGCCCTACCACACTCCAGTTGAAAAAGTTCCCGATTGCCATTGAGGCAAAAATATAGATACAAAACCACACCCCCAGTTCCCCAAGATAGTTGGGGTGGCGGCTTCGTGCAAAGAGGCCGCTGGAGCAAAAGCCCCTCTGGTACTGCTCTTCCCACTGTGGGCGTCTGGGAAGCAGGTTGTTCTTGGACTGCTGGAAGGTGTACTGTTGTTGGTCTGCAATAGTCTCGATGGCCAAAAAAACCAGTAATAAGAACGAAACCAGCCAAAGCGATAGTGTCATGTCCATCCTTAGCCCATGCATACTTAGCAGGTACAGTGGACTGGTGAAGGCGATGAAGAGAATCTGCTGGTAGAAAGCGATAAACCCTAGGTTGAACAGCTGCCATACTACAGGATTTGTAACCCTCCTATGGAGAATTTGCCATCGGTAGTCCTCTGCCGTGGTATAGCCACCCCTTCTGGCGAAGTTGAAGGTCAACCTTGCTCCCCATAGCGTGACCAAGCAGGATGCGACCAGGATTGGAAGGGCAAACCTACCATAAAAAGCATAGATCCAGGCAAACAC
>DMAO01000185.1 GCA_003446545.1 Sphaerochaeta sp. | reverse complement strand
GGGGCGGTAATTTCCTTCCTCAGATGAACGGTAACAGGAATGGTTATGTCGATCGCATGCATCTCTGTCTGCAGAACCCTAAACTGGGGGCCCAGTTGCAATGAGTAGGAGACGAAGGCCTCCTTGATAGTCCTGTAGTAGTTAACCTCGCTGCTGATACCGGCAAAGAGTCCTACAATCGTGTTGAACTGATAGCTTCCTCTGACTCTGAAGCCTAGGGAATAGAATCCACGTGCTTGGTAGTTGCCAAAGGCGATGGACGGGGTGACAAACAACGTGTGCACATCTAAGCTCGCTGAGAAAGCCTCTGTCTCATAGCCGAATAGACCGACTGATAGTGAGGTTGCATTGCTGCTGCGAAAGGGCAGTTCATCATCAAAATGGGGAATTGCTGCATAGTAGGAGTCAGAGAGATCGAGCGCATATATGACTTTGCCGCTTGACCAAAGGGAATTTGCTGTGACGAGAAGCAAGGCTAGGAGGACCAAAAGTGTTCGTCTCATACCTGTAGTATACAGATATGAGACAAATGTTCTATTACCTACCTAGGGAATATTTGCTAATTGCGTACCAATTGTCCGTCAAGAAACTCCCTCATCTTTCCAATACGTACTGAGAGCCTAACTATCGCAGAGCGTGGCCTGTCGAGGGCATGTGCGATAATGGGGTGTCCTTCCCAGAGTAGGGAGACACGAAAATGATCTCCTTGGAACTCACAGCCGACCACCTGGGCATTCTTGAACTCAAGATGGGGAAAGAACTCAGGCAGGGGAAGCTGTACGTCATCTTGAATGGTGACATGCTCAGGGCGGAAAAATATTGTATGCTCGCCTTCCAAGGGCTTGAAGACTTCCTTGGTCATCCCTGGCTGGGTTGCTAGGTTTCTGGGAATGAGACTGTAGGGCAGGGTGTTTCCCTCTCCCATGAACGAGGCGACAAAGAGTGAATTGGGTTTGTGGTAAATCTCCTCTCCTGACCCGATCTGGCCAACCCTCCCTTCTTGCATCACGATGATGGTGTCAGCAATGGAGAAGGCCTCTTCCTGGTCATGGGTAACATACAAGGTGGTGATCCCTGTCTCCTCATGAATCCGTCTTATTTCGGTGCGCAGGTGTTTGCGTAGCTTGGCATCGAGTGCTGACAGCGGCTCATCCAGCAACAGTAGCTGTGGCTGGGAAGCGAGAGCCCTTGCTAGGGCAACGCGCTGTCGCTCTCCTCCGGAAAGCTCCTGGGGTTTGCGCTTCTGATACCCATCCAGGGAAACCAGGGCAAGCAATCGTTTCACTTCGGCTGTGCGTTGAATTTTGGGCATGTGTCTGAGCTTCATAGGGTAGGCGATGTTCTGAGCCACACTCATGTGTGGGAAGAGGGCATAATCCTGAAATACCATGGCGATATGTCGTTCATGGACCGATTCGTTGATGATGTCCTTCCCATTGAGGAAGATGCTTCCCTCTTCTGGGGTTATCAGCCCTGCGATAAGTTGCAGAGTCGTGCTTTTCCCACAACCCGATGGTCCGATGATGCAGGCAAGCTCCCCTTCCTTGACGGTGAAGGAAGTGTCGAGTGCAAAGTCTGCATAAGACGCTTTCATGGTACAAATCAGACCCTTATCGGCCATTGTTCTCTCCCTTTGCCAGTTCACTGACGAGAAATACTATGCTGCATACAAGAATGAGGATACTTCCTAGGGCGCAGGCCCCTTGGAAGTTATAGGAGCCTATGAGGCGGTACATGATGACAGGCAGGGTGATGATGGCACTGTTTGCCAGCGTAAGGGTTGCTGTTATCTCCCCCATGCTGAGGGCAAATGCGAACATCCCTCCTGTTATCAGTGCTCCCTTGAGCAAGGGTATCTCAATAAGGAAAAAAGTACGCAAGGGACTTGCACCCAGGGTTAGGGAACTCTGGATATACGAAAGGGGCATCTTGCGGTACTCAGGAAGTATGGTCCTCAGGACAAACGGTATGGCTATGACCATGTGAGCCAGTACCACAAGGGTATAGCCGACCGATACTCCGCCACGGATACTGTTGGAGATCAAGAAGTAGCCCAGGCCGATGATGACAGAGCTGACAGTCATCGGAAGCATCCCAAACAGTTCCAAAGCAGATGAGGCAAAGCCCTTCTTTCGGATGGCTGTGGCCAGGGTCAGTGCAATGGGAACCGTCACGATCGCAACGAGAGAGGCAATGAGCAGGCTGTTAGTCAGCGCCTCAAGTGCCGATCCCATGTGTCCTGTCCCCCTTTCCAGGGCAAACAGCTGGGCATACCATTTGAAGCTGAAGCTCTCTGTACCCGAACGGGTACTGGATGCCATGAAAGAGCGCACCACTATGGATACTAAGGGGCCAAGGATGAACAGCAGTGTTACGAGAGAGTAGAAGAAGGCGAGTAGCTTCCCTGTAAGGGTAGCTGGTTTTTTTGGGAGCCTTGTAGAGGAAGTGTTGTAAGCCTCGCTTCTGGCAAGCATCTTCTGGCTCTTGTTGTACCAGACGAGCAACACAGAGGTTACGAGGATGGAGAAGAGGGAGAGAGCGGCAGCCCCCCCGATATCCATGGAAGTACGCGCCAGACGGTAAATCTCCACCTCCATCGTGGTGTACTGAGGTCCGCCACCAAGAACCAGGATGATGGCAAAGCTGTTGTAGCAGAAGAGAAACACCAGTGTCGCAGCTGATATGACCGAAGGAAGTAATCTAGGAAGGGTAATGGAACGGAAAGTCTCCCATTTCTTTGCCCCCAAGGTCCAGGCCGCCATCTCACAGTGCGTGTCCATATGTTCCCAGTAGGTCGATACCAGGTTCATCACTATGGGGAAGTTGAAGAAAGTATGCGCCAGGATGATCGCCTTGAAGGAGTAGAGAATTTGTATGGGTGGCTTATCAAGGGAAAAGATTTTCATGAGCAGTCGGTTCAGAAAACCATTGTTTCCAAAGAATATGACAAAACCCAGGACCACTAGGATCGAGGGGATGACAAAGGGTACGGTGGTCAGGGCCTTGATGAACCGCCTTCCCCTGAATGAGTAGTTTGCCAGTAGGTATGCACCAGGCAAGGCAACAAGAACTGAAAAAAGGGTGCTCAAGGCCGCCTGGTAGAGAGTAAAGAGGAGAATGCGAACCGTATAGGCAGAGGTAAAGGTCTGTCGGATGCGAGAAAAGGAGAAGCCTTCCTCCGTGAGGAAGGCTGAAGAAAGGGTGAAGAAGAGAGGCACAAGGAAAAGTACCAGAAGCACTATAGCCCCTGGAGCAGGCATTGCCTTGTAGAATCCCTTGTACTCTCCTCCGACCTGTTTTGTCATCTGCTCATTACCTGTGTCCACTCAGTTAGCCATCTATCAAGGTTTTTTTCAATAGAGAGGGCATCGAGTGAGAGACTTTTCTCGGGTTTTGGGGCCCAATCGAAAGCAGGAGGCAACACCGTGTCACTATTTGTGGGATACATGGAGTTTGCCGTCGCCACATCCAGCTGTGCATCAGTAAGCAGGAAATCAATAAATTGTTTTGCTGCATCCTTTCTCTTGCTGGAAGAGAGCAGTCCGACACCCTCGATGGTGGTGCTGTGCCCTTCAGTGAAAAGGGCTGTCCTGTAGCGAGTCGTATCCTCAAAGGTCACATGATAGACAGGGCTGGTAGTGTAGCTAAGTACCAGAGGGGCTTCCCCTTCTGTGAAGAGCCCGTATGCACTGGACCACCCTTCGGTGATGGTGAGGGCATTATCCTTCATTGCCTCCCACCAGGAGAGATACCCCTCTTCGCCATAGACCTCAATGGTCCACAGCAACAGGCCCAACCCTACAGAGGAAGTTCTGGGGTCGATGAGCAGGACCTTGTCCTTGTACTTGGGCTGTGTCAGCTGATCAAGAGACGTGGGGATCATATCAGCGGGAAGCTTCTCAGAATCATAGACGAAGGCAAAGTTGCCGTAGTCAAAGGGCAGAAGCCTATTCTGAGGGTCAAACTGCAAGAAGGAAGGGATAAAAGCAAGCGCTGGGCTATTGTAGGGCTCGAACAGGTCTGCCTCATACGCCTTTGCTGCCATATCATCGCTGATACCCACCACCACATCGGCAAGGGGGTTGTTCTTCTCGCCTTTTACCTTGATGAGCATCTCGATGGCATCACCTGCACTGACAAGGTTCACCTTGATGCCGGTCTTCTCTTCAAAGGCGGTAACAATGGTGGGCCCGGGACCCCAGTCACCACAAAAGGCATCATAGGCATACACGGTAATCTCTTGCTGTGATGGGACTTGATTTTCCTTCTTCCCCTGTGAAAACAAGAGGGAAGAGACGAGGAGAATGGCTAGAACTGCAACAATACTTCGATGCTTAATCATTAAGCACCTCCTTAGTGGTATTCTGCCATGGGGAATAGGTATGTTTGAGAATTGCATGTCTCCCTCCGCTGGTATTATCCAGATCAGGTTAACGGGTGTGATCTCAGGCCAATTGGCCACCCCAGGACACGCTTACCCTACAGCGATTGGTAAAATCTGTCAAGCGTGGTTTGTTGACCACCCACTTTTCCTGCTGTACAGTACACCTATGAAGCATATTGTACTTTCCTCAGAAATTACCAAGATTGATTCTGCATCACAAAATGCATTCAGACTCCCCGCCCTCACTCTGATGGAGAGTGCCGCCATGGGAGTCTGGAGTGTAGTGGAGAGCAGAATCCCCCGTAAGGATGCCTCTCTGGTGTTTCTCTGTGGTGGGGGGAATAATGGTGGTGATACCCTCGCTATTGCTCGTCTGGCCTATAACAGTGGCTACAACAAGGTGTTGTGCATACTGACAGGTAGTCATCCTTCCCCCTCGTGCGAACGCCAGCGAGAGATAGTGGAGCGCTATGGCATAGACAGTATTCTTGTTGATGAGACTATTCCCGATACCGCCGAACAGGCAATAGCCCATGCTGATTTCCTCTTTGATGGACTTGCCGGTACAGGCCTGAAGGGAAAGCTGCGAAACAGTGCCCTTGCCCTTGTCCAGCTTGCCAATCGGAGCAAGGCCCATACCATTGCCATAGATATACCTTCTGGAGTCAGTGAGGAAGTAAGCTCTTCTTCCTCACATACCAAAGCTGAGCTCTGCGTAACCTTTGGGATGAGAAAGCTTGCGATGTACCACCCCTTTACCCGTTCAGACTGTGGTGAGATAGTGGTAAAGAATCCTTCCTTTCCACCCCAATTGTTGGGGAAGGCTCTCATTGCCTCTGACCTATACACTTCCGAGGATCTGGCTTTGAAAAAGCTATCCACCTCTTCCTACAAAAACAAGCGTGGTCATCTGGGTATTGTCGGAGGTAGCAAGGAGTATTCCGGGGCCCCCAGACTGTCAGCCCGTTCTGCATTTGCTTCCAGGGCAGGGTTGGTGACGCTTTTCTGTGAGGAGGAGGTCTATCCCATCGCAGCCTCTGAATCCCCTTCTGTCATGGTGCGCGTCCTTAGGGAGGTGAAAGAGCTTGCCTCCTATGATGCGCTTCTGGTCGGGGTGGGGTGGGGTGGTGGTCGTTCTTCCCTGTTGGAAAGGATTTTTTCCTTGGGCAAGAGCATTGTACTTGATGCTGATGGCATCAGAGCCTATGCAGAACTGCTGGAAAAACAGAAAAACATCCCCCATGGGCCCTTGATCTTGACACCCCATCTAGGGGAGCTGAAACACCTAACATCTGTTCTGTATGATGAAGCCCCTGACGATACACCCCTCTCCTTCTTCACCATGGTCCAGGATGTCGCTGACCGCCTCAATGCTGTCCTTGTCGTGAAAAGTTCTTTGGTCCACATTC
>DMAO01000130.1 GCA_003446545.1 Sphaerochaeta sp. | reverse complement strand
CATCGAGGCGATGAAGATGATGAACCAGCTACAGACCGACTTCCCTTGTGAGATCGTCTCTGTGCTTGCAAAGCCAGAAGAGATGGTAGAGTTCGGCCAGCCGCTGTTTACCGTGAGAAGGCAATGATCCGGTCTATCCTCATTGCCAACCGCGGCGAGATAGCGGTCAGGATCATACGGGCTTGTAGGGATCTGAAGATCAAAAGTGTATTGGTCTACTCTACAGCCGACAAAGAAAGCCTTGGGGTAGCCCTTGCCGACCAGGCCATCTGCATAGGCCCCCCAGCCACAGCCCAAAGCTACTTGAACAAGGAGAACATCATAGCAGCAGCATGCCTCGCACGCTGTGATGCAATCCATCCCGGGGTGGGATTTCTCTCAGAGAATGCTGACTTCGCCCGCGATGTCGAGCATGCCGGCCTTATCTTCATAGGGCCGAAGAGTGAGACTATTGCCCTGTTGGGCAACAAGGTGGCAGCCCGTGCCACAGCCTTGGAGTGCAAACTTCCCATCACCCCCGGCAGCAGTGAGGAGATCAAGGACCTTGATGATGCCCTCGCTACAGCCCAGCGTATAGGATACCCTATCATCCTCAAGGCCGCCTGCGGTGGCGGAGGACGGGGCATGCGTATTGTCTATGAGAAAAAAGAACTTGCCAACGCCCTGCAGATAGCCAAGAAAGAGGCCCTGGCCTTCTTTGGTGATGCTTCGGTGCATATGGAGCGCTATCTGGAGAACCCCAGGCATTTGGAGATCCAATTGCTCGCTGATGGTCAGGGCACAGTCCTTCACCTTGGCGAGCGTGACTGTTCGGTACAGAAGAACCACCAGAAACTGCTGGAAGAGAGCCCCTCTCCCATCCTTTCCGAAGAGATGCGTTCCCGCATGTGTTCAGACTCGGTCAAGCTGTTCGAAAAGCTTGGTTACCGGGGTGCTGGGACGGTGGAGTATCTTGTGGAAGGTGATACCTACTACTTCATGGAGGTCAATGCTCGCCTGCAGGTAGAGCACCCTGTCAGTGAGTTGGTAAGTGGCCTTGATCTGGTGAAAGCCCAGATAGAGATTGCCTCCGGTAAGAAGCTGACGATACGGCAAGAGGATGTGCAGCTCAAAGGCTACGCCCTTGAGTGCAGGATAAATGGAAAAGGAGCCGGCACCCTCACAGCTCTGAACTTCCCCTCGGGGCCTCATGTGCGTATTGACTCCCATCTGGTTGCCAATTCGGTCCTCAGTCCCTACTACGATCCGCTTATCGCCAAGATCATCATCCACGCTCCTGATAGGGACCAGGGACTGGCCATAATGCTCAGGGCACTCTCGGAGGTGCGTATCGAGGGCATCGAGACAAATCTCGAGGAGCAGAAAAGGCTCATCAGCTCGGTTGAGTTTGGATCCGGACGCTTCGGTACTGACCTGTATGTAAAGCTCTGGGAAAAACAGGAGAATAAGACTTATGGAAAATAAGACAAAAGACCTTTGTCCCCAGTGTCAGAAAGAGGTTGTCCTTGACAACCATAAGATATGTCCCTACTGTAACTTCTACTTCCCCCTTACACCCCAGGAGCGCCTTGCGCTCTTTGCCGACGAAGACTCCTTTGTCGAGATGTCCGAGGGGATGCAGTCGGTGAATCCTATCGCACTTCCAGGCTATGAGGACAAGCTGAAGGAAAACCAAGAGAAATCATCCCTCAGTGATGCAGTGAGCATTGGAAAATGTCGTATCGAAGGGCAAAAGGCTGTGGTCGGCATCATGAGTTTCTCCTTCATGGGAGGAAGCATGGGATCGGTGGTAGGGGAGAAGATTACCCAGGCCATCATTGAGGGCTGCCTTGAGAGGGAGCCTGTCATCCTCTTCACCGCCAGTGGTGGGGCTAGGATGCAGGAGGGTATCTTCTCCCTGATGCAGATGACGAAGACCGCCAGTGCAGCAGCCTTGCTGGAAGAGACTAGGACCCCTCTGTTTATTGTGCTTACCAATCCTACTACCGGTGGGGTTACCGCTTCCTTTGCCATGCTCGGGGATGTCATCATGGCAGAACCTGGGGCTGTCATTGGCTTTGCCGGTCCTAGGGTCATAGAGGGAACCATTAGGGAAAAGCTACCCCAAGGGTTCCAGCGTTCGGAGTTCCAGCTCCAGCGGGGGTTTGTGGATATGATCGTATCGAGAGACAAGCTGAGAAGCACGCTCTCCTACCTGATCAAGACCCATACAAGGAGCATACCCAATGAAGGATAAAAAAGATGATACCCAGCTCAAGAGTACCCTTGAGCGTATAGAGACTATTGTTTCCAGCGATGAAGAGACCAAATCTTCCTGGGACTACGTACTGCTATCGCGTCAGCAGGGTCGTACTGGAACCAAGCAGTTCATCAGCATGATGTGTGATGATTTTATGGAGTTGCATGGGGACCGCCTCTATGGTGATGACCCTGCTATGGTCGGGGGCATCGGGACCATAGGGGGGAGGGCCATTACCTTCATTGGTAACCATAAGGGAGCCAACTTCAAGGAGAATGTGTTGTGCAACTATGGGATGAGCAATCCTGAGGGGTACCGCAAGGCATTACGCCTTGCAAAGCAGGCTGAGAAGTTCGGACGCCCTGTAGTCTGCTTCATCGACACCCCTGGTGCCTATCCTGGCCTCGGTTCGGAAGAGCGGGGCATCGGAGAGGCCATAGCCCAGAATCTGAAGGTATTCTCCACCCTCAGGACACCGGTGCTCTGTTTTATCATCGGTGAAGGTGGGAGTGGAGGGGCTCTGGGTATAGGGGTAGGGGACAAGCTGTACATGTTGGAGAATGCTGTATACTCAGTCATTACCCCTGAAGGGTTTGCCTCCATCCTGCTGCGTGACCCTTCCAAGGCTAAGGAGGCTGCTGAGGCGATGAAGATGACAGCAAGAAACCTCAAGGACTTTGGGGTTATCCATGACATCATCGCAGAAAAATCCCCTCAGGAGACTGCCCAACTTATCAAGGAGACCATTATCAGGGATCTTGAGGTGCTGTGCTCCAAGCCTGTGGAGAATCTGGTCCGATACAGGATACGGAAGATCCGCGGTATCGGTGAGGTATCCGGAGGTAAGGAGTGGTGGGACCCTCTGCTTGAGGTGTTCAAGCAGACAGAGAGCCTGCGCTGATAGGAGAAAAGCCCTGTTGCATGATAGCAACGGGGCTTTCCCTTGTAGCAGTAAAATCATTGCAAAAAGCAAAGATATATAAATTTATAATTAATTCGGTGATATTTTATAAAGGCAGATATTATCATAATTAATGATTGTCCCTGTACGCTTCTTATGTAATAATGATTCTGAAGGAAGTGCCATGGTGAATAAACCCAAAACCCTACAATTCCCCTTTCCGGAAAGAAAATTCATCAGAACCAGCAAGATGATTGAGCAAGGATACAGTTACTATATGATACATCGTTTTGTCAAAGATGGTATCATTGCTAGAATCAATGGGAACACCTTTGAAAATCTACAGTATACGATGGATGAAAACGAATTTCTGTATGTGGATGGATATGTTGAGCAAGGCGTCGTTTGTCTGATGAGTGCAGCGGTGTACCATGGGATGAGCACTTTTAGGCCGTCTCAAATCGATGTGGCGATTCCTAGCAAGTCAAAAGTATCAATACTTCCTGATTGGCCATCTATTGGGATATTCTATTTTTCTGACAGTCGTTATCAGCTCGGCATTGAAAGAATACCATTTGAAGGGGGATCATGTGCCATCTATGACAAAGAAAAGTCTGTATGTGATCTGTTGACCTATAGAAATAAATATGGGCATGAGGATTGCCTAGCTGTGCTGAAAAATTATCTAAGAGAAGAAGACCGCGACATTAACAAACTCATCCGTTATGCGCAGCAGCTGAGGCTTTATGGAATCTTGTCAAAATACCTGGAGGTACTCCTATGAATATCGTTGAGTCCACCAAAGCCAAACTAAAAAACAGAGCTCTAAAAAATAACCGTTCATACAATGAAGTCATTACGGTATATGGCCTTGAAAGAATGCTGTATCGTTTATCAATATCACACTACAAGGAACACTTCGTACTAAAAGGAGGTATTCTTCTGTATGCTCTATTCGAGGGCAACTACATGCGTGGGACAGCCGATGTTGATTTTTTGGGGCATAACATTTCAAATACAACTGATGAAATGAAAACTGTCTTCAAAGAGGTGTTTTCCATAGAATGTCCGAAAGACGGTATCAGGTTCGATTTGGATTCACTTCGTGCCATTTACATTGCAGAATTCAAAAAATATGCAGGCATCAATATTTCTATAGATGGGTATTTGGGTAGAACAAAACTGAGAGTCACTATAGATATTGGTTTCGGCGATGTGATTTTTCCATCCAGTATCCTCATGGAATACCCAACGTTACTTGATCAAGAGCGACCAATGATCCTAGCATATACAATCGAATCGGTTATTTCAGAAAAGTTTGAGGCAATCATATCCCTTGGTAAAGCCAATAGCCGAATGAAAGACTTCTACGATATATATGTGCTTTCAAGATCAATGGACTTTGGTGGAGAAAAACTAAAAACAGCCATCGGTGAAACACTTGATAATCGAAAAACTAACCTTGATAGTATTGTTGCTTTTGAATTGGGTTTTAGCGATAATCCCCACCGGAAAGGACAATGGACTTCATTTATAAGGGCAAAAAAAGTTGATTCTACATTGAGCTTACCTGAAGTGATTGATCAAATTGAAATGTTTTTACATCCGATTGTAGAAGCATTGAGGGGAAAAACTAATTTTCAAAAAATCTGGAATAGCTCCCTCTGTCTTTGGGAAACCATCGAATAAGCTATACTTGCAAAGTATAGGGATAAAACTTATGTTGCTTAACCTTCTGCTATATACAATACATATGGCATCCAATTCAAGAGAAACGACAGGTAGTGAAAAGATTGCAAGAATACTCAGGTACGGAGATCCTTCTTGAAAACAATGAGTCTTAGTTGTTTTGAAATGCCTGGTGATATGAGACCTGAAGGTTACTATTGACGGACAGTATTTTCACTGTTATTATAGTTTTCACAGATGTAGTGAAAATACATAATGGAGTGAAAATATGGATGAACTTGATCTGGAGTTAAAAGCACATGAGAGAATCTCAACCCTTTTTGGTCACATACAAGAGACTAGACTTCAACATATCAAAACCATGCATATCTCTGAATCTGATTTTACCTATCATCTGTTGAGGACAGGTCTCCCCACACTACGTTTGAACTTCCAAATACAAAATAGAGTAACCAAACAGCGCTTGCTCAATGCCGATTCTGTTGATGAACCTGAAGTGGGCTATGGGGTAGAGCAGAGCCTCAATATTC
>DMAO01000175.1 GCA_003446545.1 Sphaerochaeta sp. | reverse complement strand
AACGTTTCATCCTTAGGGTGCTGGAAAAGCTATGGAAACCAAGCATGCGAGACCTGATTTTGTCAGGAATTTCATCAAGCCGAAGAACACCGAGATCAAGCATATCAGCGGACAATGGTACCTCTATGAGCGTGCATCCAAGTATGACCCCGAGACCAGCAAGATGCTGGGAAGCATCACCGAACAGGGGTTTGTCGGAAAGAGAGTCTGTTTTTCCGTATCCGTAGGATTGGGGTTGTCGAGCTGGGGGCTTCCCAGTACTTCTATGAGAAGGGGGCCCTGGTTCGCGAAAGGCTCAGGCAGAAGAAGGGTTCGCGGTCGGTCTTGTCATCCATCGACTAGCCGCACTCGACGATAAAGACGTCCCCGACCTGGCAGTTCTTGTTCGTGGAGTCATGGGAGATGTAGATTCGGTCGCGGTTTCCACCCGTTGAGGAAGGAGGAGACCTTCGAGCCGCTGTACATCCGTATCCCTCGGTGCACAGGGGTTGGTCAAAGGCATAGTCCGGATAGTACTTGTTTTTGATACAGTAAAAATACTGGCCGGCATTGTTCTCACAGATGATGGAATAGGCGGCCAGGTCCAGCAGGAACCCCGCGCCCCTGACGAAGAGCCTGGAGAGCATCCCCCCCGAAGCCGTAGGAATCGATGATGTTCCTGATGGCGGCCCGCTTGGGTATGTTGAACTTCCGTTTCGCATCATAGACACGGTCATACTCATAGTCGATGTAGAGCGTCTCCTTGATGCGCTTCCTGAAAATCTTCTCCGGTGCATCGGGGCATACTGGCAAGGCGAAGAAGATTACCCCCCCTCGTGGGCAAGCAGGTCAACATCTGCAAAGCCTTTGTTGTCTTTGAGATACCCAAGGGATGCGAACCCTCTCCCAAAAAGAAGAAAAGAGCATCGAAGAAAGCATAAAGGTATGGAATGGCATAAACCCAGAATGGGGCGTAGTTATTCTTAGCAGGAAAGATTCAAAAACTCGGAAAAGAGAACCTGTAGTATCAGTCTCCTGGGTGCTTGCATTCATATCCATGGCTTTTGTTTTTCCTTCCCCTTCCTATCTGCAGTATATTGATTGGAGGGTACTCGGCTACCTATTTGCACTTATGCTTGTAGCCGCCGGATTTCGCAAAATGTTTGTATTTACACGGTTTTCTGGTTTTCTCCTGCGTTATGCCCATACTCCAAGGCAAGTTGCATCACTATTGGTCTGGATTACGTTTTTCTCATCAATGGGTATCACCAATGACGTTGCACTCATAACATTTGTTCCCCTCACTATCGTGGTGTTTTCCCTTTGCAATGAAAAGAAACCCATTCTCATGACTGTTGTACTGCAAACTGTTGCAGCGAATGTGGGAAGTGCCCTAACCCCTGTGGGAAATCCTCAGAACCTGTTTTTGTATTCTTTCTATGCAATACCATTGAAGACCTTTCTGCTTACCATGTTTCCCCTGGTGAGTCTTGGAGCCTTGCTTATAGGGGTGTTACTTCTTCTGATACCTTCCCAATCAAAAGATTTTCAGGTGCAAATCCAAGAGGTCCCTAGGTTGGATAAGAAAGAGTTCCTGCGATATCTCTTGCTATTTATGCTCTCTATCGGAGCTGTATTCAACGTGGTTCCCTGGTATCTCGCAGTGGTGGTAGTCATAGTATTTTCTGAGAAGATACTCCTGAAGAACGTCGATTATTCCTTATTGCTGACTTTTATTGCCCTTTTTGTATTGGTTGGCAATCTGGGTGAGATTGAGATCGTGAGCAATACCTTGCAACGTGCTTTGCAGGGTAAGGAATTTCTCACATCACTTGTAGCGAGTCAGATTATAAGCAATGTTCCCGCAGCCTTATTGCTTTCCCAGTTTACCCAAAATAGTGAACAACTTCTTCTGGGAGTCAATGCCGGGGGATGTGGGACGCTTTTCGCATCGATGGCTTCGGTAATTTCCTTCACTTGCTATACCCACTACAAACCTTCGGAGGTAGGGAAATATCTGGCTGTTTTTACTTGGATCAACATGCTCTTCGTTGCACTCTTTCTAGGGGGTTGGGTGGTTTTGTAGTGTCATTCCCTAGTGGGGGTTTCAAACACTGAAAAGCATATGTGTTTTTTCGATACGTATTTTTTTAGCAAGGTACCAGATAATTTGTCCAGATGCATGCATTCTACCTGTGCAAGATTCAAGTGAAGGTTTCCAACGTTGGACTTTTCGGCTATGATACGCACTAGATATGCAAAGATTTGACCGAGGAGTTACGCATGAATAAGATTCTATCGAAGCAGAGGCTCTCCCAGGAAGTTTTCAGGATGAGCATTCATGCTCCTGAAATAGCTGAAGCAAGAAGTCCGGGACAGTTCATCATCTTGCAGATGGGTGGAGATTTTGGTGAGAGGATACCCCTCACCATTGCTGATGCAAATGTAGAAGAGGGTTCCATTACCCTCATTTTTCAGGCTGTGGGTGAGACCACTCATCGCCTAGCAACCCTAGAGGTCGGCGACTCTATTGAGAACTTGCTTGGGCCTTTGGGCAAGCCCACTGATATCAAAAAGTATGGCAAGGTTGTCTGTGTAGGGGGAGGCATCGGTGTGGCTCCTCTATTTCCCATTGTCCAGGGCATGAAACGAGCCGGAAATGAAGTGAAGGTCATCATGGGTGCACGCAATGCGAGCCTTCTCATCATGGAAGATGATATGAAGGCACAAGCCGATGAGCTCATCGTCGTAACCGATGACGGATCCTATGGACGCAAGGCTTTGGTCACAGAACCTCTGAAGGAGTTGTGTGAATCGTGGAAGCCTGATTGCGTCGTAATTATAGGGCCTCCTATAATGATGAAGTTTGCAGCCCTAACAACTAAGCCATATGGCATTCATACCATTGTCTCGCTGAATACCATCATGATCGATGGAACGGGCATGTGTGGTGGGTGCAGGGCCAACATCGGAGGGGTTACCAAGTTTGCCTGTGTAGACGGACCCGAGTTCGATGGTCATCTGGTCGATTGGGATAACTTATTGCTTCGCCTTGGGACCTATAAACCTCAAGAGGAGCAGGCTCATCACCGTTGCCACATTGGATTGGACATAAAAGAAGGAGATGCGTAAGCCATGCATGTTACACCAGAAGAACTAGATAGGAAGGCCCTCTCTGTTTTGCAGGAATATGAAGGAAAGGATCTTTCCCCCAAACAGAGGGCTCAGATCCCTTTGCAGGAGATGCCTACACAAGACCCCAAAGTCAGGGTGACCAACATGCAGGAAGTTGCCCTCGGGTATACCGAAAACCAGGTCAAGGCCGAGGCTTTGCGTTGTCTGCAGTGTAAGAACAAGCCTTGCATCAAAGGCTGTCCTGTAGGTATTGATATCCCCGCTTTCATAGCTGAGGCGGCCAAGGGCGAACATGCCAAGGCTCTCTCCATCATTAAGGAGAGCAGTTCTCTTCCCGCAATTTGTGGTCGTGTCTGCCCCCAGGAGAGTCAGTGTCAGCTCTATTGCACAGTCGGCAAGGCTCTCAAGGATGTGGAGCAGTCTGTATCCATTGGTAGGATTGAGCGCTATGTTTCAGACTATGCCCGAGAGCATGGTTGTGAGACCACACCCAAGGTTGCTTCTGAGACCGGCAAGAAGGTTGCTGTCGTGGGAACAGGTCCTGCGAGCATCTCTGCTGCCATGGACCTTCGCCGTGAAGGACATACTGTGGTGATGTTCGAGGCCCTGCACAAGGCCGGTGGCGTATTGGTCTATGGAATCCCTGAGTTCCGTCTTCCCAAGAAGATTGTGGAACATGAGCTGCAAGCCCTCAAGGATATGGGTGTCACCATCAGGCGCAACTACCTGGTGGGAAAGACCCGAAAGATCAGCGACCTTATGGGCAAAGATGGTTTTTCCGCTGTCTTTGTGGGTTCTGGAGCCGGGCTTCCCAAATTTATGGGGATCGGTGGTGAAAACTATGTGGGGGTGTTCTCAGCTAATGAGTACCTTACCCGCAGTAACCTTATGAAGGCCTATGCTGTTGGTGAAGCTCTGACTCCTATGTTTGATTCTAGTAAGGTTGCTGTCTTTGGCGGGGGAAACGTCGCTATGGATGCTGCCCGTACAGCCAAGAGGTTGGGCGCTGACGAGGTCACCGTTGTCTACCGTCGTACCGAGGTCGAGATGCCTGCCCGTAGGGAAGAGGTGGCCCATGCCAAGGAAGAGGGAGTCAAGTTCCTCTACCTGCACGCTCCTCTGGAGATTACAGCCAATGAGAAGGGAAGGGTCAATGGTGTTGAGCTTATCCAATGCGAGCTTGGTGAACCTGATGCCTCTGGTCGTCGTTCCCCGATTGAGATTCCTGGTAGCGAGAAAATCTTTGACTATGATACGGTCATCATTGCCATCGGTAATGCCAGCAATCCTCTCATCAAGGCAACCACTGATGCGATTGAGGTTAACCGAAGGGGTAACTTCATCGTCAATGAAGAGACCTGTGAGACTACCCTTGAGGGTGTCTATGCAGGTGGTGATATTGTTCTTGGTGCTGCTACTGTTATCTTGGCTATGGGCCAAGGTAGAAAGGCTGCAAAGGCCATGAACGAGTATCTGTTGACCAAATAACAAGTTGTTAGGTGGGTATCACAAGCGATGCTTGAGATACCCTACCTTGAAACTGTTCTTTCCTTTGTGTATAGTGATTGTGTGGATATACTCAATGATTGCCAATCGGTAATCTGTCAGCTACAAGCGACCGACAAGACGAAGGCGCTTGTAGAAGTGATAGATTCTTGCTCAATATTTCAAACCTTACCTGATGTGGAACGCTTCAAAAGAGGCGTGCTTCGTCGTGAACGCATCCAAAGCACGGGCATTGGCCATGGGGTTGCTATAGCCCATGGCAAGATCCTTGGTATTCACGAGGTGCATATCGCCCTAGGAATCAGTGGTGAAGGTATTGAATTTGGATCTGAAGACGGGATGCCTGTCCATCTTCTGTTTGTCATCGCTAGTTCGCCCGCTATTCAAATGGAGTATTTGCGCTCCCTCAGCGCCATCTTGCGTAGTGTGCATAGCGAAACCATGCGTGCTCATCTGCTTTCTCTCAAGGAACGCCAATCTGATGATCACTGCCATAAGTTTTTCTCTATGATGGAAAGCCAGGAATTTGTCTGGTTTGGGAAGAATCATGTCCAATCATAATCAGGTCTGGTAAATTACTCCGTTACACAACACTTCCCCAACCTGCACATCCCAATCTTCTGTTGGGAGTGAATCCAATAATTGGTAGCTTCTGCATATGCCCACCGTTGGTATGGTGGGGAATTCTTCAAGATACCTGTCGTAGTATCCCTTGCCTCTTCCCAGTCGCTCCCCTGTGGTGGTGTAGGCCATTGCAGGCACGAGTATGAGTGATTGTGAGTCAGGTATGGCAATGTCACCCCCAATGGGCTCCCGAACCCCGAGCTTTGATAGCCTTACACGCTCGTTCCACCCTGCAGAAACAAATAAGAACTTCAAGCTATCACCCTGACAACGGGGAAGGGCAAGTCTCTTGTGGCTGAGGGCATC
Source organism: Sphaerochaeta sp. (assembly GCA_003446545.1). Taxonomy (GTDB): domain Bacteria; phylum Spirochaetota; class Spirochaetia; order Sphaerochaetales; family Sphaerochaetaceae; genus Sphaerochaeta. The sequence goes on along the minus strand of DMAO01000175.1, from coordinate 5,599 downwards.
CTCTAAGACAAGGGATATGTCGACTTCACTTGGTAAAGGCGAGAAGGCAAATAGGGTAGCACAGTTTTCATAGGATGGGCTTCTTAGTAGTGCATCTACACTGGCTCTGTCCTCTAGGATGAAGGAGGAGGGGGCAAACTGTTTGGATCTTTGTCTGAGTGATGACCGGACTTCCTCTTTGGTTTGCATGGGGCCTCCTATGGCATTGAAAATTCAGGAAGAGTACAACGTAAGGGGAACAAGAACTCAGGCTACCTAGAGAAACGAAGGGAATAGGGGAAGCAAGAAAAATAGGGAAGACAAACCAAGGATTACCACTACCCCAAGATAGAGGTCGTCCTTGGTGTAGTGTAGAGTCCTTCTCTTCCTGCTGGGGTTGAAAGAGCGTGCTTCCAGTGCCCATGTAAGCTCTTCAGAGCGGTCTAAAAGTAAGGAGAAGATACTTGATGCCACCGAGGTGATACTCTTGATGGGATGACGGTTCTTCTCCATCCTGGCCTTTCTGGCGGTGGTTACCTGCTCAGTCACATCGAAGATGAGCGGGATCATCGAAAGTGTCAGTTCGATGGAACTGGCTATTGCCCATCCGTCAACAAAGGGAAGTCTATCCAGTATGCTTCCCAAGGAGCGAGCCAAATCATCCGGGGCTGTTGAGTCAGAGAGAAGCATGCCGCTGAGTATGATGGTCAGGAACCTGAGGCAGGCAGTGAAGGATGGCAGCAATAATCGGGTTGAAACGTATTCGGTGATGCCGATCAAAGCTGTCATAGCAAAGAAAAAGCGTAGCTCCTTACCATAGCGATGAAGGGGTAAGTGTTGGGAAATTGCCAAAAGAACCAATGGTATGAGAATGGCTACTGTCACAGCAAAGGAAGCTCTGGCAAGAGGAATGAGTATGGCAAGGATGCTAAGAAGTTTGGTTAGGGGATTGCATCTGTTGAGAAAGGCCTTCTGTTCCCTGTAGTGGAAGATTAGGGCTTCAGCCATGTCAGTTCCTCAAGGGGGATGTTCGTTGGCAGATAGACTCCATGCTGTGAAAATAGAGAGCGTACTGATGAAGGGGGGCCTTGTGCCGCAACCCTGCCTTCAGAAAGGATGATGACATCATCAGTGTAGGCAAGGATTTTCTCTACCTCATGGCTGACAAGGACGATGGTATGCCCTTCGCCTTTTAGTTGGAGCAGGGTCTTCAACACCTGCACCACTGAGGGGTAGTCGAGGTTTGCAAAGGGTTCGTCCATGATGAGCAACTTGGGTTGCATGACCAGAACCCCTGCTATGGAGAGTCTTCTCTTTTCACCTCCACTGAGGGTCCTTGGGCGTTGGGACAGTTGTTTGGTGAGATCGAGGAGAGTGACTACTGATCCAAGGCGTTCTTGCTGGACAGCAAGAGGAAGCTCAAGGTTCTCCAGCCCGAAAAGGATATCCCGTTCAACTGTCTGCCCTACTATCTGTGTTTCAGCATCTTGGAATACCAGTCCGATGGAGGTGAGCCTTTTCTTGCTGGAATGCGTCACATCTGTGCCATCCAACATAATAGTTCCAGAGTCGGGCTTGAGTAGGCCTTTGATGCATTTGAGCAAAAGGCTCTTTCCTGATCCGTTGGGTCCTGTTATGAGGGTGAAAGAGCCCTTCTCAATGGTAAGTGAGATCGCAGTTAGGATGGGCTTTGTCTTTTCAAAGCCAAAGCTGAGGTTTTCCAATTGGAGCATGGGGTTTTCTTTGCTTTTCATCTATTTTTTGACTGTACCAGATGGTTCTTCTTTGGGCAAGATTACCAAGGTAAAGAGCGAAAAGCGCAATAAGGTGTTGACAAGAATTCTGGAATTGGGGTATACAAGAGGAGGTCAAGCCGCTTTAGCTCAGTTGGTAGAGCAAAGGACTGAAAATCCTTGTGTCCTCGGTTCAATTCCGAGAGGCGGCAGACACTTTCCTGTTACAGAGATGTAGCAGGTTTTTTGTTTGTCCTCAGCTGACAATAGTTCCTCTATCCTCGCCTTGTTCTGTGACCTGCAAAGGAGTTTCTGACCTAGGTTGCTACTGCACGGGAAAGTGCAGTACTGTCCTGCTGACTCACACCAGTAACAGGTATCCCATCAAGGCCGATAAGGCAACAGCAAATCCAAGGAAGAGGTCTGAAAATCCTCCCTTGAGCTGTTTGAGCACTGAGAGTACCCTTTTCCCTGGTTTGCTGATTGCAAGGAAAAAGAGAACAATTCCACTTGCCACTGTCCAGAAGGTCTTTGTAAGGTTTTCTGCGGTGTAGAAGAAGGTGTTTTCGAAGATGATTTGTTCTTTCCCAGGTAAGACTGATCCGATACACTGAATCACCTGCTGGGCAAACAGACCGGTGATGAGGCATAACGTGGCAAGAATCACCAGTGCGAGGTGAATCGTAAAGGGGAAGGTCGGACGAAGATTCCTGTCAACCTTCTCTATCGTGTTTTTGCTTGGAAGAAAAATCCTTGAAAGCTTGATGAAGGAGGCAACCGTACCCACCCCGGCGATGGTCAGCAGGTTGTAGTGGAGAGTTCCCTTGAGAGAATAGGTAAGCAGCGTCTTGCTGAAGTATCCGTTGAAGGGAGGGATGGCTGTGATGGAGAGTGCTCCGACAAAAAAGCAGATCATCGTCAGGGGGAGCTTTTCCCCCTGATTCTGCAGCATCCTGTTTGCACCGCGTAGGGTGTATACATTGCGACTAGCCCCTGCGTCTGTAGCAGTTCCGACGGAGAGGAATAGCAAGGCTTTGAAGAGGGCATGGCTGAAGGCATGGAAAAATGAGGCTGCCAATAGCAAAATGCCGGCACTGGTGTGAAGCCCCTGGGCGAGGGCCAACCCCCAGGCACTCACCACATAGCCGATCTGGCTGATTGAGTGGTAAGCGAGCAGCCGTTTCCCATCAGATTGGGCTAGTGCCAGCAGTACGCCAAAGAGTGCGGTTATGGCTCCAGCATAGCTTATCGCCAGACCAATCGAACCCCCTAGCTCAGAGATGGCGAGAACTCTGACCAGCGCAAAGAGGGGGATTTTGAGCAAGACACCGGAGAGGATGGCCGATACTGCATGAGGAGCCCTGGAGTGGGCATCTACAAGCCACAAGGACAGGGGCATGACTGCCACACGCAGCAGGACAGGTACGACGATCAGCGATAGGGAGGCTGCAACAAGAGCCTTGTCTTTTGAGCCAAGCAGAGCTAAGGATTCTGCAATGCCTGCATAACTGAGCGAGCCGGTCAGGCGGTAGAGGGAAAAGGTTCCCAACAGGAAGAATACCATGGCCGAAGAGGAAATCATCAGATAGGAGAAGGTCGCAAAGACGGCTCCTCCTTTCTGGTTGCTTGCAATCAGGACATAGGCGACCACACCCATGACTTCCAAACAGACAAAGAGGTTGAAAAGGTCCCCTGTCATGCTGATAGCCGCTATTGAACTGTTCTGGATCAAGAGCAGGGCGGTGAAGGAGGAGTGGGCGGGACCTACCTTGCGCGAATATATCCAGGCTGGAAGGGTTATGGTTATGGCCAAGACAATCATCAGTAATGACAAGCCATCAAAACGGTAGACAATGCCAATTTCCTTCGTCCAGGATCCTATGACCGTTTCGAGAGCCCCATGGGTCTGAATATGACCGAACAGGGAGAAGACAACCACCAGTGGAAGCCCCATGCCGATGATCATCCCAAAGTACTCTGCAACTCGTCTGACCTTATTCGTGAAGAACTCTTTGCATAGCAGAATCAACGCTGAACTGAGAAGAGGAAGATATATAGGAGCGAAAAGCAATGCCTGCTGTTGGTTCATATATTACTTCCTTCCTCATGGATCATCTGTAGGACTTGCAGTTTCAAAGCGATGAAGGATCCAAGTGTTTGTATCGTATTCCTTCCTCTCTCCCCCCAGAATGCTTTGGTGACCATAAGCAAGGTCGCCGATAGCAGAGGGAGATAGGCTGGGGTGAGAAATAGGGTATCAATGTTCACGTTCCAGCCTCTCGGTGATAATCTCGATATCCAAGGAACCTGTTGCCTTATACAGGCGTACAGCCAAGGCCAGGGAGAGGGCTGTCACACAGACCCCAATGACGATTGCTGTAAGCATCAGTGCTTGGGGAATTGGATCTACTATGGAGTGCACACCTTCACCGAGAATCGGAGCTTGCTCACCGATTCTGCTTCCCTCTAGGATGAATAGCAACACGGTTGCTGCATTGATGAGATTCAGGGCGAAAACCTTCTTGATGATATTCTTCATTCCAACAATGGCAGAGAACCCCGCCATGAAGAGAAGGAAGATTAGAACACGCTCAATGATCATGGCTACCTCCCATCATGGCTATACACATCGTTGCGATGCTGGTCCCGACTTTCAAGCCGATTATGATATTAAGCAGGATGATAAAGTTGGCAGATAGTGAAGTCCCTGGCTTTATCGGGTTGCTGAAGAAACCGCTCTCAAAGAAAACCCCGCTGATTGAGGCGAGGATCAGGGCCAGGAAGGCGAGCGACTCAATTCTGGAAAGCACCGTGGTGTTTGTCAGTTTTGTTTTGGTCTCTGTTCCTAGGGCAAGGAAAACAATAGCAGAAGCGACAATGACTCCCCCTTGGAAACCCCCTCCAGGGGAGATATGCCCATAGAGCATCACATAGAATCCGAAGAGCAGGACAATTGGTCCAAGCTTTGATGCGACCACCTCCAGAAGGTGGGTCCTTAAGGCATTCTTTGGACGCTTCTCCGGAGCGAGTGAGAAACTCACAGCCTCCTCATCGACCTTTTTCTTGCCAAGATTGATGAGAACCGACATGGTGCCGGTGATTGCGACCAAAAGCACCAGTGTCTCTCCTAAGGTATCCATTGCGCGATACCCCAGATAAATCGAGCTGACGGTATTCGACGCACCGGTATCTCTGAGTGCGTTTGCATACAGGTAGTCCCGCCCTTGATCGGGCCAGCTGTGGTTGCTGATAATGACTACAGATACGACCGCTGCTGCAAGGAGGACTGTAAAGATCCGCTTGGCCAATTGGAGGTATTTCATCGTTCCTCCTTGTCTCTACGCTGGGTGTGTCTGATAGCCCAGACAAAAATGATGGTGGTTACTCCAGCACCCACTGCGGCTTCTGTAATCGCTACATCAGGAGCCCTAAGGATTGTGAAAAGCAGGGCACTGAGCATGCTCGATGCCGAGAGTGCTATCACCGAGTGCAACAGATCTCCACTTAGCAGTGCATAGATGCCCAGGACCAGAATCAATGCGAGAAGGAGTATGTTCATAGGTGTTTGTCCTTCTTCTGCATCGAAGAGCGCTGTCGGTCGGCATCCTCACTCTCCCAGATGAATTTTGCCACGATGGAAGACCCTGTAGGGGCGGAGATCAAAAAGAACACGATGATGACAACCATTCGCGCCGTACTTGCTAAAGAGGGGCTGAGCAGCAAGAGGGTGATGAAGTAGGAGAAGACGGCTGTGGTTCCACACAGCGATCCGGCATGCAGTCTGCTGTAGGCATCCTTGAAGCGAAACAGCCCGACCATCCCCACCAAGCCGAAGGCGGTGCCGACCAAGAACATCACGAGCGCAATACTTTCTTTTACTATCATCA
>DMAO01000341.1 GCA_003446545.1 Sphaerochaeta sp. | reverse complement strand
GATATCTGGGAAGCCGCCAATTACAACAAGAGACTCATCGAACTTTTCACACTCTTCAAGTGCCCTCTTGTTGGCGATTTACAGCTCGTTACCTAATTTTCTCAATTGTTATGATGAATATTAAAAGATCCTAATCCCTAGTCCAATAGCACGAACTTCATACGTACCGGTTCATGGTCTGAGTACTTGAAGTCCATTGCCGATACCTTTGTCTCTATGATTTGAATATTGGGAGAGACAATAAATCCATCTATGAAAAACTTGGCCAGTTTTTCCTTGTTTCCGACATAGGGCATGATAAGGGACCTGTTTGTAGGAACGTTTTGATCTACACCCATCTCCCAGCTAGGTAAGCTTTCCCATTCAACTGTAGGGGCGGTCCACTCGGTGAGAAGGTCAGGGTCAACCTGTAGGCCTTTTACCAATGTCTGGTTCCAGTCCCCACCGGCAATCACATAATTCCCCTTTTCATATTCCTTTGCTATGATTTCAGATACAAGTTTGGTTTGCTCTATTTTTCCTTCCCCACTATCATAGGCTTCCAAGTGGAAATTAATTACCACCAGATACTTCTCTGTGTCTTGTATGGGGTATCTGGTTATGAGCATTGCCCTTTTGAGATTAACTGTTCGTACAGGCCATGAAAACGGATTGGGAAGGGAAACTCTTTGGGAATCTCGTATCTTATACTTTGCCATGCTGAGAAGGCCAGAGTTTACCTTTCCAATTGGGGGAAAAGGGAATGGGACATATTTGACTTTGAAATTATAGGCAAAGCTTCCGCTCATAGTGCCAAGGAGCAGCTCATCTACCTGATTGATGTTGTATGATCGTTTGGAATCCTCATCAACTTCTTGAAGTATGGTGAAATCACTATCTAGTTCCGACAACTTTTCTTGTATGTGCCATATGTTGTTTTCAACCTCAGCTTTGCTTTCAGGCCGAACATTTTCCCCACCATCCATGAAACAATCTTCAGCTTCACCAAGGCCCCCATAGCCTATGTTAAAGCTGGTAATAGAATATTCCTTATGAGTTTCTACCATGGCACTGGTAGTATTTCCTATTGTACTCAGGTTTTCCCTATCCTTTGGTCTGTATTCTACGAGAGTAATGATACCTAACAACAAGGCTATGACCACCAGTAAGGAAATTATTGCAACAAGTATCTTTTTTATCATTCCAACCCTTCTTTTCATTTTAGATGCATGCATATGGTAACATCATCATTCTTTAGCTCATCACGTGAGGCTTTTGCCTTGCTAGATATCCATCTGCTCCAATGCCATATGGTTCTTTGTTACCATCTCTGGGGTAAGGCGGTTCATCTTTGCAAAGAGCAAAGCACCGGTGAGGAAGAAGGCCGCAGGTATTACTCCCATGTGGGCTCTGATTCCGAACCTTGCCAGAGGGGTAATCGCATCAGGATCGAACTTGGTGAGGGTATGCACTACAAAGAATACAATGGCCTGGCTTGCATAGCTGAAACGCATGAAGAAGGCCCTGATACCCAAGATTACCCCGTCATCTCGGCGTTGCTGCTGTACAACCAGGTTATCCACCACATCTGCCATTGCAGGGCCCATGAAGGTCCAGAAGCCACCGAAGCCCAAACCCCAGAGGGCCATGGTGATGATAAAGGCTAGTTGGCCTTGGACAAAGGTAAGGGGAATGGCAAATACCGTCATGAAGAGCGCGCAGATGATAAGCATCTTCTGGTTGTTCTTCAGACGCTTGGCAACCTGGGTCCAGAGGACGATGGAGACAAGAGCCCCTATGAGCATCCCCGCAAAGATCGGGGTTGCCTGGCTGCTCTCCTTCTCCAGGACATACTTGACCACGTAGTTGATGCTGCTGGTCATGCACATGGTTCCACTCTGATAGAGAAACAGGAAGAGCACAAAGGCAAGGAGGTTCCTGTCCTCCAGCGCCTGCTTCATCTGGAGGAAGAAGGAAGGGGCTTCGTTTTCCTGTTGCTGCCTGGCAAACCTGGCGACCATGTCCTTGGTCTCAAACACCCCATAGCTGACCAGTACAGTGCCCCCCATGCCAATGCCTGCAATGACCAGGGCACATACCATGTAGCTTTGTCGATCGCCATAGGAGAATACGAGAGGCGGGATGATGAAACCGGCTGCTATGCCCAGCACCCCGATTCCTGTTCCTATGGCTGCTGTGCTGGTTCTCTCCTTCTGGTCTCTGAACTTGTCAGGGTAGACACTCTGGTAGTTTACTTCCCACAGTGAGTAAGCGCCATCATAGAGGCAGATGGTCAGGACCATCCAAAGGAAGACCGGGATAGGGTTCTCTTTTGCATTCCAGTGTAGGGGTACGGCAAATATAAGGAAGAAGGTAAGGCTGGACAGGACCAGGCCGATGATGATCCAGGGGAATCGTCGGCCTAACTTCTTGGAGAAGGGAGCCCCCTTGTTGGTCACATATCCGATTATCGGATCGTTGAGGGCATTCCACAGCGAATATATGATGGTGGCCAAGGCGGCATAGCCTGCTGCCAGGCCAACTTCAGTCTCATAGAACATGAATACGATGGAACCGAAAGCCCCAGTAAGGAACTCTGCGATGAACTTCCCAAACCCATACGATGCCATGATGCGCTTCTTAGCCATGAGAACCTTCCTTGTGTAGTAACCTCTTTATACAGGTTGGGAAGCGATTTGTCAAAATATTAGTATCGTAGAGCCGATTGTAAAACTCCAATAATTTCATATGCATAGCAGCCTGATTGGCTTTTTTTGGCTTAAAACCAGGGCAACTGGCAAAGAAGCATTGTCTATGGTCGATCCAGCCCTGTATTAGTCCTCTAGCTTTTTTGCATGCCCGGAGTTTCGCTTGGCCGCGCGGTAAAGCTCAACAATTCGCGATACCCCATCCTCAGCTACGCCGGTAGCCTCTGCAATCTCCGATTCTGGGAACTGGTTTTCTAAGGCATACAGCACGAGATCCACCTCTTCTGCAGTTACTCCAAGAACATCCTGATACTTATCAGTAATGCCAGGGATGATGTCAGGGTTTGGAGTGCGTTCAAGGATCTCTCCTGGAATACTGAGAGTATGTGCCAGCTGTATAATCTGGGTCCTGTAGAGATGCCCTATCGGCATCATGTCAGCCGCATCATCGATGCCGTATTTCACGCACAAACCGGTGAGTTCCTCTGATTTGTGGGCACACCCGACCACCTGCAGGTTGTGCTTTTCCGCATAGAAATAGGCTGCTACAAGCCGCACCCGCTGTTTCGTAAAGAAAGAGGCAAGGCCCTTTCGAATCAGCGTATCCCCCTGTCCCTTTAACACCCTTACATAATTACTCTCCCCATCAGATGAGGTCATAAACCGTCTAACAAGCCGTTCCTTCCACCGTCGTGTCGGAAAATAAGAGAGGATATAGGAGTAGGTGCCGAAGGCTTTGAGCATTGGGGAGATATCAATGCGTACACTTGTAATGTCGAGGTGTTTTGCTAGCATGTTGGCATAGTATTCAGCATCCGGATTGCCCTGTTTTTCAGGCAACTGCAGGAGCGTCACCCTTGACTTCCCGAGGGCATCTACGCACAGAGCAGCAACTACACTCGAATCCAGCCCTCCGGATATCGGGACAACAACTCCGTCTCGATTACAGGAGGAGATGATAAAATCTTTAATCCTCTCAGCAGCATCACCAGGATCAATCTGTAATGTTCCAACAGTTATTGGTTCCATGCCTTCATGATACCATACATGAAAAGAGAACGTAACAGGTATACCTACCCGAGTCTGAGCAGAACTAGCCCGAATAAGATTTATTCCATTCTA
>DMAO01000257.1 GCA_003446545.1 Sphaerochaeta sp. | reverse complement strand
CTGCGATTATGCCAGGGATACCGGTGTTTGCTATGGCCTCGCCTTCCCTGATGACCCTTCCCAGGCTGTGACCACGTTTGGTCTCGATGACCACATGACAGTCCTTTCCTGCGGTGAAGCCAGGGCCAAGGGCTATGACCAGCGGGGCATCATCTAGGGTTGTGCCTAGATTTTTCTTCGCTAAGATTGCATCGACGATACAGATAGGATTGAGCTTTTCCAAAGAAAGTCCTAATGGATCGACAAGCAGGGGAACGATGCCACGTTGCATCACGGTCAAAGCCTCCTCAATATTGCTACACTGCTTGGCTAGCATACCCTCGACCTTGGTAGCTCCTCCAAACATCGCTTGGGCAAAGCTGACTGTTGTTCGAATGACGGTGGGTTTCTCAGTCTCCAGCACAACCACAGGCAATCCTGCATTGACCAGACGCATGATGACCCCAGTAGCCAAATCCCCACCGCCACGCACTACAACAAGACTCTTTGCAAGGTCGCGAAGGGCTTTTCCTGTGCGTCCATTCTTCTCCTTTAGGATCTGGGAAAGAGTGCTCAGTGCTATCTCGCTGGGAGTCTCCGATCCGAGATCGAGTCCTATGGGGCAGAAAATTCTGTCCTTCTGATCTGAGGGCACGCTGATCCGTTGAAACAGCATCCTTGCCTTCAGCCTCGATCCCAATATTCCTATATAGGCTGTGGGAGTTGCTAGGAGATACTCTAGGGCTGGTTGGTCAAAGGTGTGCGAGGCCACCACGGTATAGGTGAACCCATTGATACTGACTTTTTGCAGACCCTCTTCTAAGGTGGGTGCAACCACAATAGCTTTTGCATAGGGGAAGAGAACGCTTGAGGCATACTCTGCTCGTGTCTCAACCACCTGGAACCCGTATCCCAGGCTGTGGGCGAGGTTGGCAATGGCTTGGTTGACATGCCCCCCTCCGATGAGCAGCAAGTTGGTCAGGGGCACAGGGATGGTGAGGAAGTGTTCAGCCCCTGCGATTTCAATACGCTTGTCGAAGCCCTCTTCAAGGCTTTTTCTTGCTTGTTCCAATAGGGCTTCATCACTGAGTCCGACACTGTCGTGAGTAGATGAGAAGAGAAAACGGGAGCTTGTATTTTCCAGACTGAAGCCGAATACAAAGGGGATGCTCTTTTGTTCCCACTCCCTGGCAATCCCAAAGAAGGGGCTTTCTTGCCCATGTTCCACAACCTGGATGAATAGGGAGACCTCTCCGGCACCTTTTTTTGCTTCCTGGTCAACGGTGAAGCATACAGAGAAGTCCTCGCGTTTTTCCTTGATGGCTTGGCATGCCGTCTCTCTGGCAAAGGCCTCCAGGGCACCTCCCCCAATAGTGGAGGTGATGGCCCCCGTTCTCTCTACCAGCATGCTCCCATTGTTTCGGGAAGCAGAACCGGTTGTGTTGAGGATGGTCACCAGGGCAAAGGGTGATGAGGTCTTTTCAAGTTCACCTGCACGATAAAAAAGTGTTTTGTTCATGATGGGTTCCTATATATGAGTTGGTTTTTTTTAAGGTCTCCAAACCACATGGGGTATGCATGGGGGATAGAACAAGAGAGGCTTACATACTGCTCCATGTTCTCTTGTGTGCTCTGGTTGCAGAGTACAAGGCTCCTACCCTGCACTCGTTTCAGGATACCTTCCTTGTGTTCCAANNGATCCGAAGCAATTATCCGTAAAGGGTTTCCCCAAAAGGCTCATGGAGACTAGGGCTAAGGTCCCTGTAACAAACGATGGGACCACAGGGTCGCGCTCCTGGTGGAGTTTGAGCCCCAGGTTCATCGAACCATCGGCCTCAAGGAGGAGCACATCATAGCGACCGAGTAGAGTCTCCAGGTTTTGCAAGGGCGGGGCTACAGCTTTGTGCGTCACATGGGAATAAAAGACCCTCTCCCCTTTGGCGGGGTGGTAGGACAGGGCTTTGTCATCAAGGAAATAGGTATCGCACCCATACTCGTGGTCTTTGGGAAGCAGAAGCTTGGTGGTGGTGGATACCAACACCCGCATACCTTTTTCTGCATAGTGTTTGGCAAGCTGAATCATGCATGTCGTCTTGCCTCCGCTTCCAGTCAAGGCCAGACAGTGCGGGGAGGCAGAGAAGTAGAGCTCGAGCTCATCCAATAGCTGTTCCATAAGATAATGGTATCACCTTCGCTATTGGCGTGCAAGACGGAACTCTTATATAAGTATGCAAACAAGGTGGAGTGTGTAGAATAGTAGGTATGAATACTAGAAAGACACAAGAGTTTGTGGGAGTCGACCTAATTGGCAACCGGTATGTGATGTGCATCCTAAAGGCAGATACAAGTAGCCCTAGCTACTGTAGCGGTCGCAATGACACCGAAGGGGGGCAGTTGAAGTTCCTCAGCAAGATTACAGAGGCAAGTGAACTTCTGATTCCCGACTCTCCTTTGGCCATCCGTGCACTCCTGCTCTTTGGAGAAGAGCGGATACATATCGCTTCGATGGGCAGCCTGTGGTCTGCCTGGGAGAGGGCAGGGGTAAAGCGAGGTTCGGCAATGGCAAAGTTTGCCGCCCTCTATCTGGCACAAGAGAGCCTGCCTCCCTTGAAGCTGAGCAAAAAGCAGAAAGAGCAAATTTATGCCGACCACGCTTTGGAGCTGGAGCAGATACAGCGTATAGGAACAGACGCAAGTCGTATTGGGGAGGCTGTGCTCGGTGGCACGGCAACCTCCAAGGATTTTGACGTAGCTGTACGAAACGAGTACCAAAGCGGTATCAAGCCCTCCAGTACAAGCAAGGAAGAGGTCCTGATCCCTCTCTTTGATGAGGATGACCAATCGTTCCTCGCACAGCTGTACAAGTCACTGGAAAAGATCCGATAAACGGGTACACGGGGTCTCACATTACTACACACAGATAGATAAAGAGGGTTTCCCATATTCGATCGAATATGGGAAACCCTAGTTTGCCTGTGTCAGGATATGGCAGATGGTTGAGGTGTACGTCCCTGCTTTAGAGGGGGGAGATCACTACTCTCTACTAACAGAGCTTTTACGTTTGCAAGTTGTGTCAGAATCGGCTATTTTAAGGGTAGCTGTTTATACGTAATATTATCAACGGGAGTTGAGCAGATGAGGTTGTATGGTTGTGACGTTGAAATAACTAGATGTGAATAACAAGTGAGTTAGGAAACCCATTGTTGTACTAGAGCCTTATTGAACTGAGTTGTATGCTGAATTACACATTTTTCACTGAGAATGTGATGGAACATTGGCTGCCCGTAAATTGTATTAGATGTTTTGCGAATGGAATAATCGAATACATCAGTGGTGGAAAAAGATGGAGGATATAATGAGTTCGGAAACATTTGATTTTCTCGATCATGGAGCAACTTGGGTACGAGCTGATTTTCATCTGCACACAAAACAGGATAAGCAGTTTAAGGCCTCTGAAAATGAGAGCGCATACTACACCAATTACGTTGGTGCCTTGGGAAAAGCAGGCATAAAGATAGGAGTCATAACCAATCACAATAAGTTCAATTACCATGAATTTAAAGAATTGAATAAAGAAGCGAAGAAAAAAGGAATGTATCTGTTACCTGGTGTGGAACTCTCAGTTAGTGAAGGTGCTGGTGGAGTCCATATCCTTATCGTGTTCCATGAAACATGGATAGAATCAGGTGATCATATAAATCCTTTTCTACAACGTATGTTCCAAGGAAAACTATCATCCCAATATGAAAGTGAAGATGGGCGCAGTGACAAAAACATAGTTCAGGTCGTTGATATATTAAACAGCTATCAAAAAGAGTATTTCTTAGCTTTTGCCCATGTCGAATGTTCTCATGGTTTATGGAACGAACTGGGGAATGGCCGATTATCTGACTGGAAATCAGCAAGCTATGCAAAGGTTAGGGAAAGGACTCTCGGTTTTCAGAAGGTTCGTAGCCGAGACAGGAAAAAAGAAATTCAGCAGTTGTTGGATCCCTGGTATCCTGCTGAGATTGAGGGATCAGATCCCAAGTCCCTTGAGGAAATTGGACGGGGAGAAAAATGTTATATAAAAATTGGATATTGCTCTTATGATGCAGTAAAGTTTGCACTGAGCAATTCTACCTATATCAATAGGGTTTCCTCCGAAATTCCCAGATTGGAGCATTCCTATATTGAAAGTGTTGAATTTGAGGGGGGGATTTTTTCCGGACAGCATCTGAAATTATCACCAGGACTAAATACACTCATAGGAATCAGGGGAAGCGGGAAGTCTTCCATTATTGAATTGATTCGTTTTGCCTTGGGAATTGAATTCAGCGACAAGACCCTCGATAAAACGTACAAGGACAGTTTGGTCAAATATGCTTTGGGTAGCGGGGGAAAGGTCACTGTCCATGCTGTTGACCGATATGGACAGCACTATGAAATTCGTCGGATTTCAACAGAGAGATATCCTACCGTATATTTGGACGGAAAATCCCAGCCTGGGGTTAGCGTACGTGAAACCGTCTTATATAAACCGCTCTATTTCGGACAGAAGGATTTATCCAGTACAGGGGAAGGATTCGAGAAAGATCTTATCGAGAAACTCCTTGGTTCACAGCTCAATGGGATACGAACAAAAATTGAACAAAAGAAGGGAGAAGTGCTTGATCAACTCGCCTTGCTTGAGAAACTGAGCAATGTGCAGGATCAGATTGCTGATTNNAAGCGAGATGCTGAGTTTAATCTTGAAATCTATAAAAAATATGGACTCGAGCAGAAGCTGGAAAAGCAGTTGAGTTTTGCTAATGACGAGTATGCAATGAATTCTCGAATTGCTTTGGTCGATTCCCTTCTTACCAATGTTTCTGACTTGATCATACAGAACGAGAATGAAATCAACAACTTTGCACCCTATGCCTCTACGTATAACCAAGACATTCTTGATGATTTTAATGCCATGTACGCGAGTGTCCTGTCAATATTCAGTGATGTAAAGGCACAGGAAAATTCACTCACTCTCTCCGTCCAAAAACTAAAGGAAAAACGAAATGAGCTCAAAGAACGAAAGAATAGTCTAGTGGAAGAGTTTGCTGCCATTGAGAGAACCTTGGCTGAACAGCTCAAGGAAGAAAAGAATATTTCACCTGAAAGTTTCCGAAAGCTGAAGCAAAAAGCCTCAAGGGCTACCTTAATGCTAAAAGAACTGGAAAAAGCAGATAAGAAAAAAGTTGAGGTTGAGCTGAATTTGGAAAGACTACTGGTAGAATTAAATTCTCTTTGGCATGAAGAATTTACTTTGATTCAGAAAGAATTGGAACATATCAATGAGAGTGATTCTTCCCTCAAGGTTTCTATAGAGTTCAAGGCAGATAAGGAAGCTTTTCTGGAATATATGAAATCGGTGTTCAAAGGAAGCAAAATTCGGGAAAGTTCCTTCAAGCTCTTGGTTGATGACTACCCGGATTTCATTTCCATGTATCAAGAAATTGATAAGGTTATGGGGTATGTTTCCCAAGGGCCTCAGTTCAGGATATTGTTTGAAAGTAATTTGAAGGCTATCTTGACATATCAGGTCCCGAACAAGGTGTCTATTATGTATAGGGATAAAATCCTTCAACAGCACTCTCTCGGACAAAGGGCATCGGCCTTCATTTTATTTGTATTGAGTCAAAGAGATAACGCCGTGATCATTATTGACCAACCTGAGGATGATTTGGACAATCAAACGATCTACAATGATGTAATCAAACTATTGGTAACGTTGAAAAGCAATATCCAGTTCATTTTGGCAACC
>DMAO01000259.1 GCA_003446545.1 Sphaerochaeta sp. | reverse complement strand
ATTGGGTTGTGCCCGGCAAGTTGCAGGTGGTGCATTGCAAAGAAGGGCACCATATGCCCGATGTGCAGGCTCTTTCCTGTGGGGTCTGCCCCGACATAGAAGCTCACGCTTTCCTTGTCCATCAATGCACTCAGTGCATCAGTATCTGTACATGCCTTGACGAACCCACGGTCCACCAAGGTCTGAAGTGCTTGATTCATGCTTAGGCCTCTACTCTCTTGTACTCTTTGGTCGCCTTACCGATGGTGGCAACCAACTCTGTAATGGGGACTCTCACCTGCTCCATGCTGTCACGGAAGCGCAGTGTCACCGTATCATCTTGCAGCGTGTCATAGTCGACTGTCACACAATACGGGGTCCCTATCTCATCCATGCGGCGGTAGCGACGGCCGATGGCACCACTGACATCAAAGAAAGTGACAAAATCTTCCCGAAGCTCCTTTTCAAGCCTGGAGGCATAGTCTGCAATGCCGTCCTTCTTTACCAGAGGGAGCACAGCTACGGTCACTGGAGCAATCTTGGGGTGGAAGTGCAACACAGTGCGCACATCCCCACCTTCAAGGGTCTCTTCCTCGTAGGCATCGCTGAGGGCCATCAGGACGTTGCGTGTCAGCCCTGCAGAGGTCTCAACCACATAGGGGATGTAGCGCTCGTTGGATTCAGGGTCGAGGTAGTTCATCTCCTTACCACTGAACGTCTGGTGTTGGGTGAGGTCATAGTCTGTGCGGTTATGCACCCCTTCAAGCTCCTGCCAACCCATGGGGAAGAGAAACTGGATGTCATAGGCATCCTTTGCATAGAAGGCAAGTTCATCAGGTCCATGCTGGTGCCATCGCAAGCTAGATCTCTGTATGCCAAGTTTCTCATAGAAAGCCATTCTCTGCTCTCTCCAGTAGGAGAACCACTGTTCGTCGCTGCCAGGCTTGCAAAACCACTGCATCTCCATCTGCTCAAACTCACAGGAGCGGAAGATGAAGTTCTTGGTGGTAATCTCGTTACGGAAGGACTTGCCTACCTGGGCAATGCCAAAGGGAATCTTTACCCTACTCGACTGCACAATGTTCTTGAAGTCCACATAAATGCCTTGAGCGGTCTCAGGCCTGAGATAGATGGTCGAACCCGAATCGGCATCAGCGCCGATATGGGTCGAGAACATCAGGTTGAAGTTCCTCGGCTCGGTGAAGCTTTCCTTGGTACCACAGGTGGGGCATGCCCCGTTGAGGTCAATCTGGTCGGCTCGGAAACGAGACCTACACTGCTTGCAGTCGACCATAGGGTCGGTGAAATTCGATACGTGGCCACTGGCTTCCCAAACACGGGGATGCATCAAAATCGATGCGTCGAGCCCGACGATACCATCATGGATCTGCGTCATCTCCTTCCACCAGAAGTCACGAATATTATTTTTCAGCTGCACACCCATCGGACCGTAGTCATACGCCCCATTCAAACCACCATAGATCTCACTCGACTGGAAAATAAACCCACGACGCTTACACAGCGAGACAATCTTGTCCATTGTAACTTCAGCCATATTCTCAACCCTCACTTCTCAGCACTGACAATGCTGTCTCTATTCTTGCAAATGTTTTCTCCTGCCCAAGCAGGAAAATTGAATCAAACAGGGGAAGACTCACCGAACTGCCGGTCAGAGCCACCCTCAGGGGCATGAACACCCCGTTTACCTTGACATCCAACTCGGTTGCCAGGGCAGCTATCTCTTTCTCCATATCCTCGTTGGACACATTGGCAGAGAGGCCCTTCTTCAGAATGTCATAGGCTCCTTCCAAAGCGGTGAGTGCGACCGAGCTCTGTACGTTCTTCGCAAGGAACAGCGAAGGGTCGTTATACACAGGCTCCTCAAAAAGGAAGCGCGAGAGAGGCACCACATCACTGAGCACCTTCAGCCGCTCCTTAACCACAGGGACCAGGGCGTCAAACTTTGCTTGGACATCCTCAGAAAGAGGCTCTGACACAAAGCCGGCCTCAAGCATGTAGGGAAGCAGCAACTGCGCAAGCTCCTCATCACTCTTCAGACGGATATACTGGCCATTGAACCAGTCAAGCTTCTTGTAGTCGAACACCCCTGGAGCCTTGTTGATCTTCTCCAAGGAGAATACCTCTTCAAGCTCCTCTTTGGTGAAGAACTCCCTCTGCCCGTCATAGGACCAGCCGACCATACTCACATAGTTCATCAAAGCTTCAGGCAGGTATCCCTTCTCCCTAAAATCCCGTACAGAGGTTGAACCATGGCGCTTGGAAAGTTTTTGGCCATCCTTGCCCATGACCATGGGAAGGTGGCAGTACAGGGGGGCCTCCCAGCCAAAGGCCTCATATAACAGAATATGAAGAGGCCCTGAGGGAATCCACTCCTGGGCACGCATGATATGGGTGATATGCATCAAATGGTCGTCGATGACATTTGCCAGATGATAGGTAGGAAACCCGTCACTTTTCAGGAGTATCGGATCAGGACTGACGTCACGGTTGCGTCGGGTGATGTCACCCATAAGCACATCGTGGATAGTTGTCTTTCCCTCTGTGGGAACCTTGAGGCGGATGACACTTGTCAAGCCTTGGCTTTCAAGTTCGGAACGCTCATCGTCAGTAAGGTTGGAGCAATGACGGTCATAGCCCTGCATCTCGCTTTTTGTGGCCTGCTGTTCGGCTCTGAGCGCTTCAAGTCGCTCAGAGGTGCAGTAGCACCGGTAGGCCTTGCCATCAGAAACCAGCTGTTCGGCATATTTCTTGTAGAGCCCAAAGCGTTCGCTCTGCACATACGGTCCGTAAGGGCCACCGACAAGCGGACCTTCATCACACTTGAGGCCTAACCAGTTGAGGGTATTGTACAAATCCTCCAAGGATTCGTCGCTGTACCGCTCCTGGTCAGTGTCTTCTACACGAAGAATGAATTTTCCCCCGTTTGCACGGGCAAAAAAATAGTTGAACAAGGCTGTGCGCACTCCACCGATATGTTGCAGACCAGTTGGAGAGGGGGCGTAACGTACTCTAACTTCCATCAGGATATACTCCTTCTTATTGCTACTGTTGTACCGTAAATATGAGATAATGGCAACAATCCTCTGAATTCAGTGCTCCAAAGATAGCAAATGATACCAAGTGTTTTGCAAACAAACAGAATATCACCTTAGGTATATATTCAGAAAATTTTCTTCTATAAAGCCATGATTTTGCCAAGGTTTTAGCAATTGAGGAGGTCTGTGCATTGACCCTAACTCCTCATTTGATATAGAATTCAAGGAATTATATCTTTGGAGGACTACACTGTACGCAATTCCCACAACCACTGCATTCGGACTAGGCAACCACAGCGAACTGCGAAGACTTTTCACTCTTGCAACTATCCTGCTTGCCCTACTCTTCCTTGCAGAAAATCTATCACCACTATATGCTCTATTTTCGAGCAGTTCTATGATATTCTTTTTTGCCCTTTCCCTGGTAAGCCTCTTGGCAGCATATCACCTATACAGCTCCATGACCCGTATTGGACGAGTCCCCTTTCTCTTTGCCCGTCCCCAACGCAAGGAGTTCATTCTCCTCGTTGATGACATTCTCCTCAATCAGGAGTTTCGTAGGCTCAAGAAGTTTCACCATCACACCGGCCACATCTATGACCATGTCATCAGAGTCTCCTACATATCCTACGTGATAGCCAAGGCGCTTGG
>DMAO01000014.1 GCA_003446545.1 Sphaerochaeta sp. | reverse complement strand
GAGAGCTCATGAGAGTACTTGTAGGGGCAAGGGGTGTTGTATGGCAAAGAGTGAGAAAGTGACTGTAAAAATATGTGTCGGGACTGCCTGTTTTGTGCAAGGGGGGCCGACCTGTTGCTGTATGATGAGTTTTTGGGCCCAATAATTCTAGCAAATAGTGAGATTGAAGGGGTCTCATGCCTGGGGAAATGTAAAGAGGCCGACTCGAAGGGTGCTCCCTTCGTGCAGATAGGCTCCCTCATCCATGGCGACATGACAGAAGAGAAGCTCTTTCGATTGCTCTCGGAGGCCATCCATGCTTGAGATGAACAACCAGTACGCTCAGATTAGGGCAAAGGTGCAAAATGCCGATAAGATCCTTTTTACCTCATCCCCAAGAACCGTATCCCCAACTGATGCTGTATCTATAAGGAGCGTGTGATGGTCCGCTACAGGATTATGGCAATGCTAGGTAGTACTATTGAAGTGGATGGTGATGAGATGAAGAGCCTCAGTGGGTATGTGAAGGATGCTCTGATACAGCAGGCTCCACCAGTTCCCCTTCTTACCACCATCTCCACTGCTTGCTCTGCCTGAGCGCCTGACCGGTATCTTATCAGTGATGCATGCAGGGGTTGTTTTACCCGTCCTTGTCTGGCAAACTATCCCAAGGATTGCATCTCCTTCATAAACGGGAAGGCTCATATGACTGCCATGGTGGCCCTATCTATCGGGGGACAGTTCCCTGGCACCGTATCCCAGACCAAGGGCGCTTTGCTTTATTGTGCTTTTCCTCCGTTATGGAGGTCTCCCAGGGAGCCCAGGCTACCTGGGTGCATGAGGCACAGGAGCTGATGGACAAGCATCTCACATTCCTTTCGGAAAAGCGCTCTTCTGCCCTCTCTCCCATGGGCTATACCGCCCAGTGGTGTAAAGGGCAGAACTCAGAGACCAGGACCATTTTTATCGGTCCTTGTCTTGCCAAAAAGGTTGAAGCGGCTAGAATGGAGAGCGTCGATGAGGTAATGACCTTCGGTGAACTCGCATCCCTGTTTCTGGCGAAGGGTATAGACGTGCGTGAGATGGAAGGCTCTGACCTTGGTGGCACCACCTTATTTGAGGATTGCCGTGAGTTCGCACTCTCGAGTGGAGTGGCTTCCAGTGTCTTGAGGCGTCTGGAAAACCCACAAGATGTGGAGGTGCTCTCAATCGATGGGATGGACAAGAGGATGTTCAGGACTATGAAGATGTGGGAGAAACGAGAGCCAGGGGCAGACTTGATTGAGGTCATGTGTTGCGAAGGTGGTTGTATCAGCGGCCCTGGTGATGTAGTCAAGCTTTCTGTTGCCAAACGTCTTCGGGGAGGCAACAATGCCTCCTCTCCAGTCAAGGCGATGCGTGAACCGATAGCACGGAGGTAGGCGTATGAGTGCATTATACTCGGAAGGGACTTTACTCGATCAGGTAGAAACCCTGGTAGGGCCTTGGGAGCACAGTATCGAACGACGATACTGCCACCTCGCAAATGTCTCAGCCCTGCTTTGGAACCATTTTGAGCATATCAACTGGGTAGGGTTCTATGTGAGGCAACCTGGGGAAGACCACCTTATCCTAGGTCCTTTTCAGGGAAAGGTTGCCTGCACTGATATAGCATTCTCCAGAGGAGTCTGTGGCAAGGCTGCAAGGACCAAAGAGAGCCAGCGTATAGCAGATGTGCACCTGTTCCCCGGTCACATAGCATGTGATGAGGAATCGCGAAGCGAGCTGGTTGTGCCTATAGTCGATAAGGATGCTACCCTTGTCGCCCTGCTTGATGTGGATAGTCCTAAAAAAGACCGTTTCACTGAGGAAGATCAGAAAGTGTTGGAGTCTGTTGCTATGATGCTGGGTGAAAGGCTTTGGTCTTGACTAATTGGGTCCTTGTGCGCATTCTTATGGTAAGGCAATGAGAAAGACGAGTAGTCGATAGCGGTGTGACAGAGAGGACTCCCACGGTAGTGGTTGAGAGGAGTCTGACGAGCGCCCGATGAAAACCCCTTTTGAGCCGCATACCGAATCCTTCTAGTAGGCTATGCCGCACACCTGGCGAAACAGGTAGAACGAGCGTCCTGTCCAGTGTCCTAAAGCTGGTGGGGAAGCAAGGTGGAACCGCGGAAACATGAGAGCTTTCATGTCTTCGTCCTTGCCGGATACGGATTATGCCGTAACGGGAAGACGTTGGCATGAGGGCTTTTTTTTAGGTAATGTTGTAAGGAGATAGAAATGGCTAAAGTGGAAGTGGGAGAGAGACTCTCCAAGATCCGTCACTCAATGTCGCACGTAATGGCCGAGGCTGTCCTGGAGATGTTCCCCAGTGCACAGATTGCCATTGGCCCTTCGATTGATAACGGATTTTATTATGATTTTGACCTGCCAAGGCAGTTGGTCGCCGACGATCTGGAGGAGATTACAGAGAGGATGCGCGCCATCATCGCTGAGAACAAACCTTTTGTCCGTACGGTAGTCAGCCGTGAAGAGGCACAGAGGATGTTTGCAGAGCAGACGTACAAGCTTGAGTTGATCAATGCAATACCTGAAGATGAAGAGGTCTCCCTCTACAGTGTCGGAGAATTTACAGATCTCTGCCGTGGGCCTCATGTTGAATCCTCCAAAGAGCTCAAGGCAGATGCTTTCAAGCTTATGAGCATCGCCGGTGCATACTGGAGAGGCAAAGAGACCAACCCTATGCTTACCCGTATCTATGGCACTGCTTGGACTAATGCCAAGGAGCTCAGGCTTTACATGCAACACCTTGAGGATGTGGAGAAAAGAGATCATCGCAAGCTTGGTAAAGACCTTGACCTTTTCAGCTTGCATGAGGAGGCAGGTCCAGGCTTGGTCTACTGGCACCCGATGGGGGCTAGGATACGCCAGGCTATTGAGAGCTTCTGGAGAGACGAGCACTATGCAAATGGCTATGAGATGGTCTATACCCCCCATATCGGCAAGTCATGGCTCTGGGAGACCAGTGGTCACCTCGGCTTCTACAAGGAAGGAATGTACCCTCCGATGGAGCTGGACAAGAGCGACTATTATGCCAAACCGATGAACTGTCCATTCCATATCATGATCTACAACAACAGTAAGCACTCTTACCGTGACCTTCCCTTCCGATGGGCAGAGCTTGGAACCGTCTATCGATATGAGAAGGCAGGAGCGATGCACGGCCTGATGCGAGTTCGGGGCTTTACCCAGGATGATGCACATCTGTTCGTCACACCTGCCCAGATGCAAGAGGAAATTTTGGAAGTGCTCAGGTTCTCCTTGCACATGCTCAAGTCCTTTGGCTTTACTGAGATCAACGCATACCTTTCCACCATGCCTGAGAAGGCTGTTGGTGATCCCAAGCGTTGGGCTGATGCTACAGAGGCCCTTCGTGAGGCAATTGAGGCAGAGGGCCTGAGCTACGAGGTCGATGAAGGTGGTGGGGCTTTCTATGGCCCTAAGATTGACCTGAAGGTGAAGGATGCCATCGGTCGTGAGTGGCAGCTTTCTACCATCCAGTTTGATTTCAACGAACCTGAACGCTTTAACATGACCTTTGTTGACAGTGACGGAGTGGAAAAGCGCCCGTATATGATCCATCGTGCCTTGCTTGGTTCGCTGGAACGGTTCTTCGGTGTCCTTATCGAGCACTATGCAGGAGCCTTCCCCCCATGGTTGGCACCTGAGCAGATCAAGATAATCCCTGTTGGGGAAAACTTCTTCAACTATGCAAAAGAGCTGGAGAAACGTCTCCGCAAGGAAGGTTTCCGGGTTTCTGCAGACCTTGGTGATGACAGGATGAATGCAAAGATCCGCAACGCCCAACAGCTGAAGATACCTTACATGGTAATCATAGGAGAACGTGAGGCTGAGGGCGACCTGGTCTCTGTTCGCTACAGAAGTGGCAAGCAGGAGAACGGTGTTGCTACCGAGGCTTTTATAGCTTCTGTGAAAGCTACGGTTGCAAGCAAGGAACAGCTGTAAAGCGTGATTAACAGATGCAAGAAGCCGGAGCAATCCGGCTTCTTGCCTTGGAGGATACGATGACACGAGAAAAAGCATTTCAGAGGTTGGAAGCGATTGACCGTGAAGTAGTGATGCTTGAACATATGGGCTCGGTTCTCTCCTGGGATCAGGAGATGGGAATTTCTAAAAAGGGGCTTGAGGAACGTTCTGTGCAAATGGGATGGCTCTCCTCGCAAGCGCATGAGATTACCTGTAGCAACGAAATGGGAGACCTGTTGTCCGCCCTTGACGCCGATCGCAATAACCCGGAGGGATCGGGAAAGGATGTCTTTGAGAGGGCACTTATCCGCCTTCGCTTCCGTCACTGGGACAAGCATAGGAGTATGCCCTCCTCTTTGGTCAAGGCGATCAGTGAGAAGGCCTGTACGTCGCATGAAAGCTGGGTCGAGGCGAGAAAGCAGGACGATTGGAATATGTTCAAGGGTGATCTCCAAGAGATCATCGCTCTGACAAGGGAAAAGGAATCGTGCTATAGGCGTCAAGGCTTCAGTGGCTATGATGTCCTGCTTGATGATTTTGAGGTTGGAATGAAGGGCTCTGAGGTAGAGGCCTTATTCTCTTCCATCAAGCCCAAACTGGTATCGTTAGTGAATACTCTGGCAGACAAAAACGTTGACGATGATTTTCTCAAGCTGGACTATCCTATTGCCCAGCAGCAGGAATTTTCCAAAATTGTCCTACAGGATATGGGCTTTGACTTCAGCCGCGGAAGCAGCTCTGTTTCGGTCCATCCCTTTACCTCGACGTTGGGCAGCGATGATATCCGCATAACCACACGCTATACCGATCCCAGTGTGCTGGATTCGTTTAGCTCGACTGTCCATGAAGGGGGCCATGCCCTCTATGAGATGGGGATGAACAGTGGGCGGGGAAAAGGCACTAGCGTAGCAAATGCCGCCTCGCATGGCATGCATGAGTCCCAGAGCAGGCTTTGGGAGAACATGGTGGCTAAAAGTGAGGGTTTCTGGTCTCATTACTATCCTCTCTTTTGCACGTTCTTTCCCTCTCAGACAGAAGGGGTGAGCCTTACACAGTTCCTGCAGGCGGCAAACAAGGTCCAGAGATCGCTTATCAGAGTCAATGCTGACGAGGTGAGCTACTCGCTGCATGTCATGCTTCGTTTCGAACTTGAACAACAGTTGTTGTTTGGCAACCTCTCAGTGGATGACCTTCCTGAAGCCTGGAATGTAAAGTCAGAGGAGATGTTGGGTGTAGTGCCTAAGACCTATGCTCAGGGGGTGTTGCAGGATGTCCACTGGAGCAGTGGAGACTTCGGATACTTTCCGACATATGCTCTGGGAAATCTCTATGGTGCTCAGATCTGGCAGAGGATGAACAAGGACCTCGATGTCGATTTCCTGATGCGGGAAGGCAGGCTCTCAGAGCTCCATTCCTACCTGGATGAGCGCATCTATAGGAAGGGAAGCCTCCTTTTGCCTGGAGCTCTGCTCGCAGAGGCAACCGGAAAACCTCTTGACGCAAAGCTATTCACAAGCTACCTTGATGACAAGTTCAGCCGCTTGTTCGGCAACTAGAGGATGTCTATGAATATTCCGAATAAGCTCACTGTTTCTCGCCTAGTCATGGCCCCCATGTTTTTTATCGCTTTTTATCTCCCTTTTTGGGTGGGCCCTGAGTTGGGTAAGCTCTCTTCCATACTTACCATCATATTGTTGGCCTGTACAGAGATGAGTGACCTGCTTGATGGTATAATTGCAAGGAAGTATGGAATGGTCACCGATTTGGGTAAGGTAATGGATCCCTTTGCTGATACCTTTTCTCGACTGACCTATTTTGTATGTCTTTCGGGCTTTGGGATAATGCCGTCATGGGCGTTTATCATTATCATGTGGCGTGAATTCTTCATCCTGTTCCTCAGGATGCTGATGATGGGTAAAGGGAAGCCGGTAGCTGCAAATATTTGGGGTAAGACTAAAGCTGTGCTCTATGCGATCAGCGGAGCTGCTGGTGTGCTGTACATCGCTCTGACGCGTTGGTTTGTAGGAGCCTCCTGGCTTTCGCCTATAGCTTCAACCCTGACTGTCGTTTTTGCCTTGGCAGCCTTTGCCTCTGTTGCTTCCTTGCTTACGTATGTGAAGGCCATCATTCGTGATGGAAGCCTTTCCACGTTGTCCCGGTAGGTAGCATTTTGAGAGAACTTGATACCCTCACCGAGGGTGAGGTTGCTTCCATTGCCTATGTGCTCACCGATGTGGATGATACGATTACCACGAATGGGAAGTTGCATCCAGAAGGCCTTGAGGCCCTTTGGAAGTTGCATGACTCAGGTCTGAAGGTTATCTGTGTCACCGGTGGGTCTGCCGGTTGGGGCGACACCTATCTGAGGCAGTGGCCGATTGAGGCTGTTCTCAGTGAAAGTGGGGCTCTCTGTCTCTATAGGAAAGACGGAGTAATCAGGCACTATGTGCATCCCTCCATCAAGAAAGATGGGTATGCGCAACGGGTGAAAGAGCTCATTGAACGTGTTCTCCTCCTTGTCCCTGAGGCCAAGCTTTCCAGTGACCAGTTTGCCCGCATCTATGATATTGCCTTTGATCACGGTAGTGAACCTCCGTATTTGAACAAGGATCAGATTGCTAGGGTCGTTGCCATTTGCCAGGATCTTGGCGCAGGTACTGCGGTAAGCTCAATTCATATAAATGCCTGGTTTGGTGAGTTTGACAAGAGACGGGGTACTGAAGCTTTCTTCAAGGATGTGTACGGCCTTGAAGGNNTTTGACAAGAGACGAGGTACGGAGGCTTTCTTTAGGGATGTTCTCGGCCTTGAAGGTGATATTCTTCAGAAAGTCTGTTGCTATTGTGGTGATGCTCCCAATGACCAGGTGATGTTCTCCCATTTCCCTTTGAGCTTTGGTGTAGGTAACATCAGAAAGCACAGCAAGAACATGCAGTGGTTGCCCAAGTTTGTTGCCCAACACGAGGGAGGGGCAGGATTTTGTGAGATTGCAGATGCACTGTTACGCTACAAGAGAAATTATTCTACAATACTTTGAAAAGAACGCTTGACACTAAAGAGTCTATTTTGTTATGTTGTCTGAGCACGCTGAGCCACAGAAAAGCTCAGCAGAAGATTTTTGACAGATATATGAGAGAAGAGAAGAGAAGATATACGCAAGACGATTACCGGAAACGGTCGTTGGTCGAGCGTGGAAGCGAAAGCTTTCGGGAAGCATTAGGGCTTCCCAGTCAATTACCGAGTG
>DMAO01000261.1 GCA_003446545.1 Sphaerochaeta sp. | reverse complement strand
CAAAACCGCCACACTCTCCTTTCCCACAGTCACCCGCAAGGCAAGTCAGTGGAGCATGGTAAAAGGGCAGAGCAACGCACACAGAGGACGATCCCTCTCTGTCGATGAGGTGCATAATGTCATAGAGTTCCTTGATCAAATGGAACAGGAAAATGATAACAAGCTGGAGTTTCTGGAACTTGATGCATGTGCTGAGGGGTGTCCTGGAGGAATTCTTACTGTGCGTAACCGATTCCTTGCAAGTGAAAGGCTCAGACACTGGTCGCAGACCCTTCCCAAGGAGCTACCCCCTTCCCTGATCAAGCGCATTACTGACCAGAACGAAGCCCTAGCAAAGAACCTCTATCTCGATCCGCCACAGCCCAAAGGGGCTATGGAGCTGGATCAGGATATCGGAAAGGCACTGTACAAGTTGGAGAAGGTTCACCAGATACTTGCTGTCCTGCCTGGCATCGACTGCGGCCTGTGTGGGTCGCCGACTTGCAGGGCCCTCGCAGAGGACATTGCCCAGAAGGAGGCGAGCATACGCCAGTGCGTAGTGCTCAAGCTCAAGGATCCCAAGGAGCTCAATGCCCTGGCAAAGATCTGGGGTGAAAGGCCTACAGGGGCAAGCGTCTCGAAGGACGATCAAGGACAGGATTCTTAGCCTTCTCTGTCTCCAAAAGTTGCAACCCTGCGATAACCACGAACGAGTCCTCCGTCTTGGCATAGGCCAGAAGGGCTTTGGCTCCCTCATTGAGGTGCTCACTTTTCATGCCCAAGAGCTGGTTGCGTCTCTTCGTCCTGAAGTCATCGCTTATGTTGTACAATATCCTCCTGAAGGAGAGAATGGAGTTCTGCGACGGGGAAAGAGGGCGAAGGTCGTTACCCACCGTGGTGATGAGGGCATTCTCAATATCACTAGGATCGACTTCCTTGGTAGTATAGAGCTCAAGGGTGTTGGTGAAGTCAGCTAAGGTACCTGCAATGCGGGGATCACGATAGGAACTGAAGAAAAAGAGCTCTTCCATGACATCTGCATGGGCTGAAACACCATAGGCCCCACCTTGGGCCCTAACTTTCTCCCAAAGGTCATTGCCGGTGATAATCTGACCAAGCAGGACTTGGGCAGCCTGCTCGTCACTGCCCCGTTTGCTTGTACGCAGTACATATGCGCTGTAACTGACTGTTGAAGGAAGACGGTAGAGCTCCACAGCATGGGTAATACCCTGGCTTACCTTCTCGTAGGAACGCAGTTTTGCCTCTATCGTCTCTTTCTCATCGAATAACAGGACAAACTTCTCATAGGAAGGGACAAGGGTTGGGGCGAGGTCCTCGTCACAGCCAAGATGGAGGATAAGGCGTTTACGGTTGTTCAGCTTCTCCTGCAGGGCCTTGAACTCCTCAGCTACAAGGAATAGCTGTTCATCATGGAGGTTCTCCAAGAAGAACCACTGGTCAAGGCCTGAAAGTTGCTCACCCTCATACTGGATGGTGCTGAAAATGGAGGAGGCAGACAGGGAGGCGAAGCTATGGGCAGCATAGGTTATGTTGTCCACATAGTCGCCCTTGATATTGATAAGGGCTGCCTGGAGTCGCTCGAGGTCAGCTACATTGGCTTCGGTAAAGAGACTATGCAAAAAGGTGAGCGCTTCACTGAAATCCTCGATGAGGGTACGGGTCCTACAGACCAAAAGCATCTTGTCAGGCCCTTCGTGTGAGGAACCCATCTCCACATAGAGATTGGTATCACCGGTGAGGCTCTTGAGCTTGTTGGTGACCTGTGGATACTCCATATCACCGATTCCGGTCATCTGCAGCAGACGGATATACAGAGGCATCAGCAGGAGCTCTCGCTCTGTGAGGTCCTCAAGCTGGAAGGCGAAGTCAGCATAGGCAATCTTGTTGCAGAACATCTTCTTAAGGTACAGTTTTCTCCCTGCTATGCAATGCTCTTCATAGATGTTGGGCTCTATTTCAGAGGGAAGGTCCTCCAGCTTGAGATAAGGGACCTTCTGCTTATCCTCGACTGTATCACCTTCGTTTTCGAACGCGACGAAATGCTCATTTTGCTGAGCGAGAGACTTCAAGCCCTTCTTGCCCAACGCCTGTGCTTGTGCTTGTGCATATTTCTCTATGGTTGCCATCTGTCTCTTTTCATGTTCACTATCTGCCTTGACGGTGACCAGACAACGGTGTGGGTTATCAAGAAGGTGCTGCTGTATCCACTCCTCAAAATAGCGGGGATTCGCAACGAGGGCGTCTTCCAGTGCCTGCAAAGGCTCAGCTGTCACAATGGTCGCTGAGGGTGAACGGTCAACCAACCACCCTTTGAGAGAGCGGTTGAGGGCCCTGAAGCCGTTGGGGAATCCTCCGGGGATTTCCTGTTGCTTGAAGCGCGACCGTTTCATCGAAGAAGCGATAAGAGAGCTATCGAGGCCTTTATCTACAATATCCTTGAGGGAGGAAAGTATGAGAGTCTGGGCTTCTTCAGCCTTCTCTGAATCGATGCCTTTGAAACCGACAGTAAAAGGCATCTCCCGGAAGTCCCCGCTCATACCGCTTTCAGGGGAGATATCCTTGCCAAGCTTTGTATCAAGCAGAGCCTTATAGAGAGGGGCCCCGGGATTTCCCAGAAGGATATCCACCAGAGTCGATAGTGTTATCAGGGAGAGGGGGTCACTTGCTTCACAGGTAGCCCATGAAAGGACCACCGAATCACCGCCCTGTGCTTCCCCTTCCTCAACAGGGCTGGTAAAAGAAGTCTTGCGAGGCGCCTTCCAAGGCTCTGAAAGAGGGACAAGGCTATCTACATTGAGCTTGGCGTAGGAACGCAGGTATTCACTATCCAGCATCTGCAGTTTTTCACCTACACTCATATCACCATAGATGAAGAGTTTGCAGTTCGATGGATGGTAGAACTTGCTGTAAAAAGCGAGGAACTGCTGGTAGTTCAGCTGGATAATATATTCAGGGTCGCCACCTGAGTCAAAGGCATAGGGAGTGTCGGGAAAGAGTGAACGCACGCTGTTGCGTCCCACGATGCTGTCGTGGTCGGCACTTCCTCCGAGCATTTCGTTATAGACCACCCCCTCGAAGTGACAGACATCCCCCTCACAGACCATGCGCACACCCTCCTGTTGGAAGGTCTCCTCACGCAAAAGCGGGGCGAAGACTGCATCTGTATAGACAGAAAAGAGGTTGTCAAAATCCTTCTGCAAAGGACTGGCTGCAGGGTACATCGTCCTGTCAGGATAGGTCATGGCGTTCATGAAGGTGTTGGTACTTCCCTTTAGGAGGGTCATGAACGGATCACGCACAGGATATTTCTTCGAACCTGCAAGGCAACAGTGCTCAAGTATATGCGCGACCCCCGCATCATTGTTGGGAAGGGTCCTGAATACATAGCTGAAGAAGAGTTCTTTGTCGTCATTGACCACCTGGTAGACTTCCATCTGGGTGGCAATATGACGGAATAGATACCCTGTAGCCTTGTACTCCTGTAAAGGAGAGACCTCAGAGAGGACAAATCCAGAAACTTCATCACCAACGGCCCATTGTCTTTCACTCATTGCTCCTATACTCCTATTCCAGGGGGAACACTACCATGAGCAAGAGTGATTGACAACCCATGGAGCAAGCTCTACCCTTGGACCATGCTATACATAGGAAGTCACACCAGCATCGCAGGGGGGTTGGAGAATGCAGCCATCCAGGCCAAAGCGCTAGGAGCCACTGCTTTTGGCATGTTCACCAAGAAC
Organism: Sphaerochaeta sp.; assembly: GCA_003446545.1. Taxonomy (GTDB): domain Bacteria; phylum Spirochaetota; class Spirochaetia; order Sphaerochaetales; family Sphaerochaetaceae; genus Sphaerochaeta. Next base: position 2,157 of record DMAO01000261.1, on the reverse strand, counting down.
CAACGCCAGTGGGCATCGAAGCCCATCACAGAAGAAGAGAGCGCAAAGTTCAAGGATACCCTCAAGGATCTTGGATTCTCCAAGGCCCAGGTCCTCCCCCACGACAGTTACCTCATCAACCTGGGAAATCCCGATGGTCTCAAGCGACAACAGAGCCTCACTGCCTTCATCGACGAGCTGCAAAGAGTGCACACACTTGGCTTGGACAAGCTGAATTTCCATCCAGGATCACATATAGACAAGATAGGACGCAAAGATAGCCTCGCCTTAGTGGCAGAGGCTCTGGATAGGGCTATCAGCTCCACTGAGGGAGTGAGGCCCATCATTGAGACTACTGCAGGCCAGGGAAGCAACCTGGGCTCAAGTTTTGAGGAGATAGCAGAGCTACTCTCCCTGACCAGGCAAAACCAGCAGGTGGGAGTCTGTATCGATACCTGCCACATCTTTGCTGCAGGCTATGACCTGAGAAGTGAAGAGGCCTTTCACAAGACCTTCGAGGAGTTTGGCAGGATAGTGGGATTCGACAAGCTCGAGGCTCTGCATCTCAATGATGCAAAAGTCGCCCTGGGAAGCAATCTGGACCGACACGAAAGCCTGGGCAAGGGACAGATAGGCATTGAGCCCTTCATCCGCATAGCTCAGGATTACCGTTTCAGAGACATCCCCCTGATTTTGGAGACAATTGACAGCTCGCTGTGGCCAAAGGAGATCGCTCTGCTCCAAGCATATGGGCAGAAGGTGCAACCATGACCAGAAGCAAAATCCCCTTTACCAAGCCCATGATCTTTGGTCATCGTGGCTACTCAAGCCTGGAACCTGAGAATACACTACCGTCCTTCCTGCCCTGCATAGAAAAACACATACGAGGGGCCGAACTCGATGTGCAGCTGTGCAAGACAGGAGAGCTGGTGGTTGTCCATGATGCGAACATGAAACGAGTCAGTGGAAGGGATGCTCTGGTATCTGATCTCACGCTGGAGGAATTGGGAAGCCTTGATGTGGATAAGAAGCACCAGGGGCCTCTCTGAGAAGACCTGGCAAACTATCAAAGCCTTCAGCCTTGAACAGAGGAGCATGGTCTCCTCCTTCAACCCTTTTGTCCTATGCAGGTTCAACAAGATCGGCAAAGGCTCCCTTCCCACAGCATTCATCTTTGATGAGAGTCCTTCGATCCCTAAGATTTTCCACCATGGGTGAGGTAGGCATATCGCACAGTGCTCATACCTCAAGCCACCTCTGGCTCAAATCGACAAAGCGTTCGTCATAAAGTTCAAACAGTAGGGAGGCTATCAGATCTGCACCTGGACTGTGGATGACCTACAGGAGGACAGACGTGCCCTCGAGCTGGGAGCCCTGTTTCTGCCCTGCCCTTTTGCTCTCGCTGATTCCCTAGAAGAACGCGGGAAGCAGCAGTGATGAGCTGATCTGGCCAAAGCGACTGAAGGCCTTCTTCTTCGCATCCTCGGCAAGTGGGGCAAATGCCACGGCCTCCACTTCCAGCGTTTCGGAAAGCAACACGTTCTTTTCCATATCCCACAGATGTACACTACCGGTGACCACCACTACACTCTGCTCTCCTATGCGTGTCTCATCGACGACACCTGCCTTACCCCTTAGGACCAGATGTGACCCTGGGGCCTTGAGGCGCACCTCGTCGAAAAGCTCGCTCGTTTCCTCCTGGACAAGTGCCAAAGGCGAGATCGAGACACCCCTGCTATCATAGAGGTCAAGGAAGGCGGATAGGGCTTCTTTGGTGTTGCGAAGAGCTCCTGTATACTCGTACTCACGAATATCTGCCACTATTTTTTTTGTTGCAAAGGGTGACTTGAGAGAATAGGGAAAGTCTATGCCGCTTTTTTCCAAAGCCGCCTGCAGGGGAGCAAGAGATTCCCGAGGTATCTTCTGTTCCAATTGTGCAAGGGATGAGGAAAAGTCAACAGCGAAGCGTATGGAACCTTTTCCCACCAACCCGTAGTTATGCGGAACAAATTGAATGATACCATCTGAGGCAGTATTGAAAAAAAGAGAGTCAGCATAGCGTTCCCCTAGGCTATTCAGGGCTTCAAACTGGGCCACAACAGGGGCATTGAGAACCTTAGGGGACAGAAGGCGGCTCTTTCTTCTCAGTTGGACCGTAGCTGTGGCCTTGAGGGGGTC
>DMAO01000277.1 GCA_003446545.1 Sphaerochaeta sp. | reverse complement strand
GGGAGGGGTATGCCCAGGTTACCACTGCGCATTACTACACTCCCACAGGAGAGAACATCCATAAGAAGGGCATAGAACCGGACATCATGGTCGAAGACATCAAGCTCGAGGACGAGGAGATTCCTGCCTACGAGAGGCTGATGACCGATAAGGCCCTAGCAACCTTTGCAGACGAACATCCAGAGCCGACAACAGAGAACATACTACTCTTCTCCGAGCAGCATGCAGGGCAAGGCATACAAAGGGATATCCTGAACATCCTCATGAGAAACGAGTATCTTGGAAGAATTCCCTATGACGAACGGCCTGTAGGCGATCTTGTCTTTGACAAGCAGCTCAAGCGTGCAGTCGAATTCATCCGTCAGGGCAAATGAGGCAGTACCTGCTAGACAGTTCCTTCACAGGAGAGCAGAAAACCCTCATTCTCACCGGCAAGGAAAGCCAGTACCTTACCAAGGTACTGCGCCTTAAGGTCGGTGAGCTTCTGCTCGGGCGGGACAGGGCTGGCAAGCCCTGGTTACTTACGCTTGAGCAGATAGGAAAGAATAACAGCATCCTTTCGGTCTCCCCCTTTGGGGAAGACCAAGTGGAGGTTGCTACCGATTCCCTTCCCACCTACAAAGGCGGCTACCCTAGGATCTTTCTCTACCAATGCCTTTGCAAAGGAAAGAAGAACGAGACAATAGTCCGCCAGGCAACAGAGATAGGGGTCGAAGAGATAACCTTAGTGCAGAGCAAATTCTGTGTGAAGGACTATTCACACAAGAAAAACAACTCCCTCGGACCTCAGGAAGAACGTCTGGACGGCCAAATCAAGGAAGCCATCCAGCAAAGCGGATCGCCCATCCCCACCCATCTCTCCGAAGAGATTCTCAATCTGGCCGACATCCCCAGGCATTGGGACAACAAAGGTCTCTTCATCTTCTTCCACCAAAGCACCAGAGCCCAACAACAAAGCCTCCCCCAACTTCTCTCAACCATACAACCAGATACTCCCATTGCCATGCTCATAGGCTCTGAGGGGGGGCTCTCCGATGATGAGTGTGCTCTCCTGGAAGATTCGGGCTTTAGATCTGTCATGCTGAAGGGAAATATCCTCCGCTCTGAGACAGCAGCCATCTATGCTCTCTCAGCTATCCAGGTACTGTTGATGGAAACCCAAAAGTAAACCGGTACACCTCTCCTTCTTAGAGTAGCGACCAGCACAAAGAGAAACTACACTATCAGAGCAGAAACATAGTTTCACCTTTCTTGTTTCGCTAGAGAAGGAGTTTAAGATGTCTCTTTTTGTTGTCTCATCCGATTGGCGTTTCAAGGATCGTTTCAAACATCACTTTTCCTATGAGTTTTTGCATGAGTTCAGCATGGTCCCCAAGCTGGTGAACGCTATTGTCCAGGCAGACACAGAAGAGGAGCCCTGGATTCTTGCAGATGAGAGGTTGGGAGCAAGTTCTCAACTCCAGCTCTTGTCAGAACTGCAACAAACAAGGAGAAAGGTTCGGGTAATCCTATTCCTAGATAGGGGAAATCGCCCTTTTCCCCTGCCAGAACTCTCTTTTCCTGTGGAATTCATCCATAAGGAAACGCTCAAGTATTCCCAGTTCTTTTTGCGCTTTAGCGAAGAGCAAGGTGTACGTGAAGCATCTTGCTATAGTACCGAAAGCCTTATAGGGAACAGCAGTACAATGCAAGAAGTCCGTTCGTCCCTTGCCCTCTATGGTAAGGGAGAGTGTTCGATCCACCTGTACGGGGAGACTGGCACAGGCAAGGAAATTGCAGCAGGCATCATCCACAAGATCAAAAACCCCTTGCGAAACATGATTTGCGTCAACTGCTCCCTACTTCAAGGAGCAATCGGGGACTCCATGTTCTACGGTCACACAAAAGGAGCCTTTACCGATGGAAAGAGCGACTTGCCCGGCCTTGTCCATGATGCAAACCAATCGACACTGTTTCTGGATGAGGTTGAAAACCTTTCCCTGGATTCCCAGGCGAACATGCTTAGGCTCCTAGAAACCGGACGCTACAGACAGCTGGGAGACAACAAGGTCAAGGTCTCGAAATTCAGGCTGGTAACAGCATCCAATCAAAATCTCAAACTTCTCATCGAGGACAAGCGATTCAGAAAGGATTTCTATTACAGGATTTCCGATGCCACCATCTGTCTTCCTCCGCTTAGGAACCATCTTGAGGATATCCCTCTACTCTGCCAACATTTCTTTAAGGAGCACTTTCCAGATAAACACATGTCAGAGCAGGACATGATGCTCCTTAAGCTATACCCTTGGCCAGGGAATGTAAGGCAGCTCTTCTCTACACTGAAAAGAAGTTGTATCCGTTCAGAGCAGGAAGCACAGCTACACATTCTCCCTGAGGATATTGCGTGAGAAATGAAAGGGAAGATAAAGAAGAGAGGGGAAGGAAACAAAACCCCTCTCTTCAGAACTGATCAGAAAAAACTGTTATTTGCAACCACTGCAGCCCGGGCAACTTCCCGAGCAGGAGAACTCCTCCTTATGCAAACGCGCTTTTTCCCCTTCAAAATCACGTTGCCCCTCATACTCAATCAAGGGGGATATTTCTTTGTGAGCAAGAAGTTCCATCTCAGAAAAATAAAGAATGACCAGTTCCTCAATAAGGGGAAGTTCAATCCCAAGAAGAGCTCTGTAACTCACGCTGTGACGTGAGTTATCAAAGCTTGGAACAAATAGTACAGCCTGTGGATAACCTGTTGATAACTTCCTAAATATCGACAGCAAACTAGGATAATCAGACTTATAGAAATAGTATTTTTCTTATATAAGAATTGGGGTGAAACCATTCAATTAAGGTGTAAGCAATTTGTTATAAAGGAGTTAGTTGAACTACAATTTTAGTGGTACAAGAAAATCTTGAGATAGGGAGCTACAGAAGTGGATATTCCTTACCCTATCACTAGAATTTGTTTTGCTTGTGGATAACCTGTGGACAACTTCGGTACAAGTTTGTGGATAGAGCCTTGAATTCTAGGGAAAATATGGAGTTATCCGATTCGTTCAATGCTAAGGCCAAGGGCAAACAGCTTCTCAGAAAGACGCTCATATCCCCTTTCAACCTGGTAGATGTTCTCTATGGTGGAAACCCCTTCAGCACAGGCAGCGGCTATGACCAGGGCCATCCCCGCCCGAACATCGGGACTAGTCACCACCGAACCGTAGAGTTGGGAAGGTCCGTTGACCACTGCCCTATGGGGGTCGCATAGGATGATGTCAGCTCCCATACGGATAAGCCAGTCTACAAAGTACATCCGAGATTCGTACATCTTCTCATGCAAGAGAATCGAGCCTTCCATTTGGGTTGCACAGACGGTGATGATACTCAACAGGTCGGCAGGGAATCCTGGCCACGGAGCGTCATCGACTTTGCCGGTGTGTCCGCCAACTTCCTTGTAGAGCTTTCGCTTTTGCTTGCGGGGAACCAAAATGGAAGAGGGACCGTCCTGTACGAACTCCACCCCTATGCGAGAAAAGCCAAGTCGTATCATTCTCAGGTGTTCTGGCTCTACACGCTTGACAAGAAGTTGACCACCCGTTGCCCCGGCAAGGCCGATAAAGGAACCAACTTCCATATAGTCGCTGCCAAGGGTGAACTCACACCCATGTAGCTTCTTTTGCCCCCGTATGTAGAGCACGTTCGAACCGATGCCTTCTATCGTACATCCCATACGGACAAGCATGTTGCATAGGTCCTGCACATGGGGTTCGCAAGCCGCATTGCTGAGAATGCTCTCCCCATCAGAGAGGGAAGCTGCCATGATGACGTTTTCTGTAGCAGTGACCGAAGCCTCATCCAAAAAGATATCCCCTCCCTGGAGCCGGAGATGATTTGCCTTCAGATGCAGCCTGCCATCTGGTTCTAACAGGCAGGAGGCGCCTAAGGAAGACAGCCCAAGGAAGTGGGTATCCAATCTTCTCAGCCCAATCACATCACCACCGGGAGGATCGAGACTTACCTCCCCATGTATGGCCAGAAGTGGGCCAAGAAGCAGGATAGAACCTCGGACAGCCTCTACAAGGTCCTTGCCAAGCAAGCCTGTGCGGTTGCCACTGGTTATCTCCAATGTCTGGGTATCGATTTTGGTAACCTTTGAACCAAGGTTTTCCAAGAGCTTGCACATGACGCGCACATCTTCTATATCTGGAACATTACACAGCCTTACAGGATCGTCTGTCAGGAGAGTTGCCGCTAGGCAGGGTAGGGCGGCATTCTTGTTGCCACTGATAGTAACTTCGCCTGAGGCGGGAAAGCCTCCTTCTATCCTATATGAAGCCATGGGTCCCTCCAAAGACATGGTACTGTCACATCTACCAATTAGCAAGTCGTTATTGAATTGTGCAACCTAACAATGATAGAATACCTCAAAATGAAACAGATTGAAAAAAAGGTCCTGGGAATAGGGAATCCTCTTATAGACATAATAATCAGTGTGGATGAGCGTGACATCACCAACTTGGGCATCCACAAGGGAACAATGACCCTGATACACAAGGAGAGGATGACTGAGCTCCTTACCTTCAGCAAAACCAAACAGGCCACCTTCTCCTGCGGGGGCTCCTGCCCCAATACCATCATAGCCCTAGCTGATTTGGGAATAGAGACTACCCTTGCAGGCAAGGTGGGCAATGATGAGAATGGACGCATATATGCAGAGACCCTCAAGAATCTCAACGTACATAACGAGCTGGTCATTACAGGCAAGGAGCCTACCGGATCAACGGTCATCCTCGTCACCCCTGACAGCGAACGCAGCATGAACACCTTCCTCGGAGCAAATCGTCTCTATTCGGCTGAGGATGTTTCCCAAGAGAGTATATCAAAAGCTGATTTCTTTCATTTCACCGGCTATATGTGGGATACCCAAAGCCAACAGAAAGCGATAACCAAGGCTCTAAAAATAGCAAAAAAACACAATACGACCATATCCTTTGATATTGCCGACCCCTTTGCAGTAGGGCGCTACCGCGACACCTTCCTAAGAATCATCCAAGAGAGCTGTGACATCGTATTTGCAAACAGGGAGGAGGCGCGTATCCTCTTTGACAACTATGACCCCTATGAATGTTGCCGTTCCATGGGCAAGCTCTGCAGGACAGCGATTGTCAAAAACGGAAAGAAAGGCTCCTTCATCTCCCACAACCAAGAGATATTCAGTGTGCCGGTAAAGGGGCCTGTTGTTCCTGTCGATACCACAGGGGCCGGAGACGTCTATGCTGCAGGGTTTCTGTATGGACAGTGCAAGGGCTATTCCATCCCTGATTCAGGAACCATCGCCTCCATCCTTGCAGGGCAGATCATAACCCAGAGGGGTGCTCAGTTCAGCAAGGAGCAGGCTGCCGGCCTACGGGCTTTGTTGGAGACTGGCACTTGGCGCAGCCTGTAGCAGGACTCGTGAAATAGAGAGCATTATCGTACAGCCCAGAATAGCTATGACTGCCCAAAAGACCTTCACAGGGAAAAAGGCGAGAAAAGCGATCGCCAACAGGTTGGATAGCATACCCCCTCCTTGGAGGGCAAACGAGTTGACACTCAATACTGAAGACCTCACCTCAGAAGCCATGCTTTGATTAAGGAGAACCCCACCAACAACAGAGACAACACCCAACACAAGATAGATGCAAAAGTACACCGCAATGAACTGTAAGGGTGTCTTTACCAGCAAAAACAAAGCCTCCAAGGAAAACGCACAGAGTATTGCACCTAGAAATATGATGGAGGGTTTCCCCAATCTAATCAGGCGTTTACCTAACAAGGAACCCAGAATGCTTAGTGCAAAGACAGCCCCCCCGACAACGCCCAAGACCCAAATCTGGGAATTAGAGTGCAATAGTTGCTGTAAGAAAGGTTGCCAGTAGCTTTCGAGGGAGAACAGCTGGCCTCCAAGCAATAGAGAGAAAAGCACATACACTTGCAAAAATCGATTAGATTTCACAGCGGCAAGGAATTGCCTCACTTGGCCAAGAAACGTAGTTTTTCTCATTCCTACACCCGAAGAGTCATTGGGAATAAGTAAAGCGACCAAGAGTATGCAAAGGACAATCAGAGATCCCCTCACCAGAAGCAGNNACACTCCACCCTCTCCAAAGGCAAGCAGAAAACCTCCACATAACGAGCCAAAGGCCAAGGCCAGACTTGAGGTTATCTCCATGGCTACCATCACTTCATCAAGAGGCCTGTTGTCCTTCAGGTGGCTATCGATTAGCAGGGCATCGAGGCTTCCTGAGGAAAAGGCCCTTCCTATACCGTTGAAGGCAAACCCTACAAATAGCAACGGCAGGATTCTACTGAACAGGAACAGTGTCCCTATCAGGGTAAAGAGCATCCCAACCAGATAGCCTTTTCTCCTGCCTTGGGCGTCACAAAAAATGCCACTGGGAACCTCAAGGACCATAACACTAACGGAAAAGCAAAGCATGGCTATACTCAGATCTTGTAATGAGAAACCCTTGCTTGTGATGATAAGAGCCATTGCTGGAATAGATACGCCCAGTGCGAAGTATCCCAAAAAGAGAACCATAAGATAGCTTTTCATAGAGTAGGCTCTAGGCATGATAGGCTACCAAAGAATAGACAAAGGGCAGCGTCTTTGTACCAATTTTCTCATGGAAAGCTATATAGGAACGTATTATGCCAATAAGCTCATCAGCTTCTTCTGCACTAAGATGCAGGACTCCGGTGAGCATATCTCCCCTAAAATGTCCGCCTTCATCCTCAAGGACACGATCTTGTGAAAAGAATCCATCCTGGACTTCCTTCAGTAAATTCTGGGCCAAGGCTGCCCTCGATCCCCCTTCAACAGAGCCAAGGCTGACAGTAGCGTCGGTTCTCTTGTAATAGGTAGCTGTAATCCCGTTGATGAGAGCGGTACGGTCAACTTCAACAGTTCCAAGCCCTACGAGTTTCAGGATATGGTGCTTTGCACTTGAACTGGTCATTGAGAGTGAATCAGCCACCTGCTTGGGTGTCATACTGCCATGGATTGCGAGCAGGGTAAGAATTCTTTGCCGTAAAGGGTGCATAAAGACCTGAAGATCCTTGTCGTCTGATAAGCGTATAGTGTTCATAACATATTATATAACATAACAATTATTGTTATGTCAAGAATAACCAAACCACTCCATGCATATTTTCCAAACACATTCCTTGCAAGTTTATCCAAAATTCTGTACTATTAGTTTCGATGACGTCGATTTGATAGCCTCCCGGCTTGCAGACGTCAATAAAGAAACTTGCTAAAAGGGGAGCACAACATCATGTTGCATTAGGTTCCCCCTTCCGCAGTCTCTAAAGGAAGGGTTTTATGTTAGAAAACGGTACACACGTCTTTACCTCAGAATCAGTTAGCGAAGGTCATCCCGACAAGGTCTGCGATCAGATCTCAGACGCGGTTCTTGATGCATGCCTCAGCCAGGACCAGTACAGCAGGGTAGCCTGTGAAGTCTTTGCAACCACCGACAGGGTCATCGTCGGCGGTGAGATCACCACCAATGCGGAGATAGACATTGAGTCTATTGTGCGCGCAACTGTCAAGGAAATCGGATACACCGAACCCGGTTGTGGCTTTGACTACCAGAGCCTGGAGGTCACCAACCTCACCAAGACCCAGTCAGCCGATATCTCCTTGGGAGTAACCGCTTCCTCAAGCCTGTATGGACAGCAGGGTGCAGGGGACCAGGGGATGATGTTCGGCTTTGCTTGTGACGAGACACCGGCCTTGATGCCAGCACCGGTGATGTTCTCCCATGCTCTGCTTGAAAAAGCGAGTGCCCTAAGGAAAAGCGACAAAGCATCATTCTTGCTTCCAGACTCCAAAAGCCAGGTCTCTGTTGTCTACAAGGATGGCAGGCCGATAAGAATTGATTCGGTTGTCATCAGCCACCAGCACAAGGAGAGTGCCTCACGCGACCAGATAGTCACTTTCCTTACAGAAGAGGTCATCAAGCCTGTGCTGGAACAGACAGGAATGCTTACCCCTGAGACCAAGTACTACATAAACCCAACCGGCAGGTTCGTCATTGGTGGACCCGCAGGGGATACCGGCCTTACAGGAAGGAAGATCATCGTAGACACCTATGGTGGGATGGGCCGGCATGGTGGTGGGGCCTTCAGTGGCAAGGATCCCTCCAAGGTCGATAGGTCTGCTGCCTACATGGCCCGCTTTGTTGCAAAGAACCTGGTTGCCAACAAGTTCTGCCAACGCTGTGAAGTCCAGTTCTCCTACGCCATCGGAGTTCCCTACCCCATCTCCATCTTTGTCGATACCTTCGGTACAGGCACTATGGAGGACAGCAAGCTGGAAGACCTTGTCAGGCATAAGTTCGACCTATCACCAGCAGGTATCATTAACACATTCAAGCTGTTACGCCCTATCTACCAAAAGAATGTGAACTACGGGCACTTCGGAAAAGAGGGTGCTCCCTGGGAAGAGATTATTGATCTTACGATCTGATTGATAGTGAGAAGCAGAAATGAAAGGTATCAATACCCCA
>DMAO01000330.1 GCA_003446545.1 Sphaerochaeta sp. | reverse complement strand
CAAGGTCGAGGCCTAGCAACATCTTGAAGGAGAGCATTGCTGAATCATACGAGTTCTTGGTCTGGGTATAGGATGGCTTGAGCGATTCGTAGGAGAGCTTCGATGAAAGAAGCTCCAACTCCGAGGCAAAGGAGTTTTCATACTTGAGTTGCACCTCTTCATACTGCTTGTTTGCCAAATCCAGATTTGCCTGTTGCAAAAGGAGATTCTGCTTTTCCATAAGCAGGTAGTAGAAGGATTTGGTGACATCCCTCTTCAGAGCGGCCCTGCCTTGCTCTAGTGTTACGCTTTGGACACTATACGCAAGTTTTGCCGCTTCCATCTGCTCCTTCATTGAAGGATTCAGCATGAGGTTTACAGAAAGGCCGAGGCTGGTCCTGGTGTTCAGATCCGAGGAGCTAATGAAGGGCCCTGTACTGCCTCCGTGTGTAAGGCTGGCATTCACCTTGGGGAGGAAGATATTCCAAACGGTATCAGCATTGCGCTGTGCTGTTTTCAAGTCAATCATAGTAGTCTGAAGGTTCAGATTGTTCCTGTAAGCAAGATCGATGGCTTCGTCGAGAGAGAGCGATTTTGCGTGCAGGGCTGAGAATCCCATGAGGCACAAGAGGAAGGCGACGATAAGCGGCAAGTTGTGTTTATGCATAGTACGTATCACTCCAAAGGATAGAAACCAACCTTCTTCAGAGTATTCTGGGAAGGAATATACAGCTCTTTTTGTGAATATAGTAATTGTTGCATATAGGGTCAAGCAAGGATGTAAAAGAAAGTCGCTGAGAAAAAAAACAACGAAAGAGAGCAAAAGCTGTTGTATGCGAAGTACAGTCATGATATGTGGAGGCCCTAGCTGTGACGTTGCAGGGCTACTTCGCTAGGGTTTGCCCCTCTGTCTTTTTCTTGGCATGATATAGGCGCTTTTCCTTATACATCAACCTGTCAAGGACCTTCATGAAGGATGGCACATCCATTTCTCTCGATGGCCCGTTGAGTGCAGAGCCCATACTAACGCTCAGGGGGAACGGAAGGGTTTGCCTTGCATTGAAGCGTTCCAGAAGTTCATGAAAATACCTGAGGTCATGTTCCACATCCTGCTGTGTTGCACCTTCCCTGAAGAGGATGAACTCATCACCCCCGAACCGGCCAATAAACCAATTCCCCCCAAAACCATCGATAAGCAACCTGGAGAAAGCGCATAAGGTCTTGTCCCCCAGATCATGTCCGTAGGTGTCATTAATCTGTTTGAAATTGTTGATGTCCATCAGGATGCCACCTATTGCCACGGTTTTCTTCTGATGGTCAATAAGGTGTTGCAGATACTGTTCGCTGAGACTACGGTTATACAAGGAAGTAAGGTAATCCTTGTTTGCCTGGGTGTTCTGCATATGCAGATAGACAATCAGCAAGGTAATCGCCAGACTTATTCCAGTCATCTCCACCCCAAAGAATCTGACTTGCAATATTGAGCCCACCAGGACAGGAAGAGGAAAGAACAGGAAAAAAGAGAAATCCTTCTGTTTGAAACTGTCCCTGTATATGAGCAAATAGGCAAACCCCAGGAACATACAGGAATAATTGGTTATGATTATCAGATAAAACAAGGATCCCCGTTGGTAGAGATTGTTTGCATCTAGGGAAAAGATGATGCCGTTAAACAAGCTGATAAAGGAGAGGATACAGGCGATGACAAGAGGGATAAATGTTATGATACCTATCCCACGGGGAATGCTGACCCATCGTCTACGAAGCTGGTCAAGATACAGCACGTATACTATTCCTGGTAAGGGATTGATGACATAGAACAAGAAAGTCACACAGGTAAGCAAGGCTCGTGAACCATAAAAGGTCCTTCCCGATATAAGGTCAATCGACAATTCAAGGATGATGATCGCCAGCGTTGCAAGCAACAAGGCGACAAATAGGGAATCCTGCGCTTGGCGTCGTCCGCCCTGTCCCTTTACATACAAGAGTATGATTGAAATTAGGATGATACCTATACTTGAATTCTGGATGTAGTAGAGAATAGGCAAATGGGCCTCCTATCGATACTTGAGAACCCTAGTATATGCAACATGCAGACATTAGGGCTAGGGAAAAGTCCAAGATATTCTCATGACAAGGAGTAAATGTCACCACTTTCCATACATGAGGGCAAAAAGCGAGTGGGTTCGGTGAGTCATATCGCTGGGCATAGGTACATCGTGATGTGTGCTGATTCCTTTTGCTCAGGAACATGTCCTCATCGAACATTTTTCAGGAAGGTTGCTGAATCATGTGTGTGGCCATCTTGTACAACACCTGTCCCAACACGCACCTCCAGCACAAAAGGAGGCAGGCCGGTGGCATTGGAAGTCTTCAGGCACCCTTTGAATTCCAGCAGAGCGGCATCCATCTCCATGGCACAGGTGATTTCCCGAAGGAGGAGGAACTCATCCCCTCCATAGTGGCAAAACAACGTCTAAGGCATCAAGATACCTTGAACCTACGCAAAATCTTGAGGGGAAAACTGGGATACTACCCATACTGTACAAAGATTTGTACGAAGCATTGCCTTTCTTTTCCACAAATCACTAGGAGCAACCATTTCGATACAAGTAGACAAGCCTCTCTATAACACGTATTTGATACGAGAGGAGAATGTTGTAAAGCATTGTCCCAATTCCAATAGTTTCTGTTTGGCTCTTGTCTGATTCTTGCTTTCCCAGCTTCGCTACGATATTATTACCTATGAGTGAATGTACCATAGACAATGCCTTTTTGTGCAAGCACAGCATGTTTGGAGGCCTGACCGATGCAGAACTTATGATCATCCATGACTACTTGGATGAGAATACCTACGCCAAAGGAACACACATCCTGAAGCAGGGGGAACCAAACAACAGTGTCTATTTCATTGTAGAAGGAGAGGTCTCCATCCAGAAGCATCCCCAGGAAAAGGAAGATCAGGAACGGGTTATAACGACCTTGCATGCAGGGGATTCGTTTGGGGAGATGGAACTCATTGACATCCAGCCTTGTGCTGCGAGTGTCGTCTGCCTCACCGAAACCAGGATTATCAGCCTTTCCAACAAGGATCTTCACAAGCTGTCGACCACACATCTGAAAACATACACCATGCTTATTCTCAATCTTGCCAGGGATATCAGCCGCAGGCTTCGTTCCACTGACAACCTGTTGTCCCTCATTTCAAAGAAAAGCCCCTAACCTCTTTTCACTGCACTCTTTGGCTACTGCTTGTCCTTTCTGTCTGTTCTCCTCACGTCTCATCAAGAGTAAGGTGACGGCCATCAAGGCTGGGAAAAGCATCCCTATCAACATGCCGCTTCTCAGAGCTGACTCACCCTCGCCTAGGGTCCTCATCCAAGGGAAGATATGCACCAAGGTAGGGTTTATGTCTGCAGTCAGGCCTATGAGCCAAGGCCCGATCGAAGCACCTCCATCTCCAGCCGCGGCAAGCATTGCGAACAGGGATGCTCCTGCAAGAGGGAAATGCCTGGCCCCAATCAGNNCAAGCGGGAAATGCCTGGCCCCAATCACAACCGATCCCGGCCAGAGCAGGCTACTGCCCAATCCTGTCAGGGCACAGGCGAAGAGGGAGAGCAGAGGCCACGGTGACGTTGCGGCGACCAGATAACACCCTACACACAGCAACGAACCGTAGAACATGGCTTTCCAAACGGGGAGCCTGTCCCCATATTTTCCATACACCGCTCGCCCTATCCCCAAAAACAGTGCAAACATGCACAGTCCTACAAGATCCCCCACGACCTTGGGAAGTTGCAAGGCAGACTCAACAAAGGCGCTGGTCCACTGGGACATGGAGACCTCACTAGCACCTCCGACAGCTATGCCAAACACCACCAGCAAAAAGTAGTTGGAATTGAACAGGGTTTTGATCTTGGTCCTGTGCTCCTCGGCAATCGGTGGTGCTAAGGGGACTCGCAGGAAGTTGAAGAAGTTCACCAGGGGCAGTACACTCCAAATCAACACTACCAGGGGCCAGTGTTCCCGGCCAAACAGAGAGAGCATGGCGGTGGTCCCCACCACCACAACGATAAAACCCCAGGCATAG
>DMAO01000195.1 GCA_003446545.1 Sphaerochaeta sp. | reverse complement strand
TGATGCTGATTACACCACCCACGATTGCTAAAATGGAACTGACCAAACCAATGACTGCCACTGTCGGGGCAATATCTTTGATAAATGTATTCTTTGCCACATTGATGGTGGATTCAGCAGGAATTTCTCCCGAACTATCCAACTTCTCACCAGTCGGGCCAAAGACCTTGATGGAGGTTGGAACTGAGGCATCATCACTAACCCCCCCTGCCAAGGCAAGATAGTAATTGGAGCTCTTGTCAGGGACATATGCAAAGACCCCAGGACGAACGACTGCCCCGCTGACGGAGATGAAGCGCTGGTTGAAAGGTATGATGAAGATATCACCACTTTCAAGCGTCATGCGTGCATTGGGATCGTCTCCATAGAGAATCTGCTGGGCCTTCAGGGGAATACGCTTCTGGCCCCGAAGCAAATAGGTCCCATCAAGGTCACTGACGGTCATCAGCCGGGGGGCAATTGCCTCCAGCATCTGCCGGACACTCTCCCCTGGATAGAACTGATAGAAGATCCTTCCAGAAGAGGTACCCATCAGGGCGGTAGAAGAGAGATTGTCATACGCTTCATTTGCTGCAACAGAGCCCTCTATTGTCACTGTACGAACCGAAGATTTGAGTGTGTCGATAACGACCTGATCCAGGTGCTGCAAGGCCATCGGCTTTCCACCAAAAAGGTCAGCATAGGTTACTTGCCAGGCTCCACTCTGCTTGTCAAACCGCTGGATCCTGATCTTTTGCACGTCTGCATTATTCAAGACCCCTCCACCATAGGAGGAAACCAAGTCAGAAAGAGTCTCACCTTCCTGCAACTGGTAGGTTCCAGGTGCATAGACATTACCGGCAAGTATCACAATCTTTTTAGAACGGGGGATGGTGATGACATCCCCGCTTCGTAGCAGAGGATCCTGATTGAGCACGCCCTTACGCAAGGCAAGGTATAGGTCATAGGTATCTGTGGAACCGTCGGTACGGGTAATATGGATATTTCGTGTCGAGGCGTAGGGGGTGGCACTGCCCACTACTGAAGAGAGTCTTGAAAGGCCCCAGACAGGTAACACACGTGTTCCATCCACTTCCCCGACAACCGTGACACTAAAGGATCCGGTGCCAGTGAGGATAAGTTGGGGGTTGGAGTAGCTGTGGTACGTCTGTACCATGGAAAGGATCTCCTTTTTCATTTCGATGAAGGAGAGCCCGAAGCAATTTACCGTTCCAAGACCAGGGATAGTGACTGTGCTTTTTTCATCAGCCTGCAGATCAACGGTTACTGTCTGCAACCCATCGAGATAGACCAGACGGAACCGGTCACCAGGGGTTACAGGATAGGAGCCGTTGCTGATTGCGCTCAGCACTCGGTTTTCGGGCTTCTCTTCCACTGTTTCCAGGGAAAGGCCGAGCTGTTCTGCATAGGACTGCAGAACCAGGGAGCTTTCATCAGAAGATGGGGTCAGGGGACTAGGTCCAAACAAGGGGGATCGTACAACCAGGCCTGAACCAACAGATCCGAACAGGAGAGTTGAAAAGAGCAGGAAGAGCAAAATCATCAGACATTTCTTTGCTGGGGTATTCATACCTATTGTGATCCTCATGAGTATTTTTGTATTCTTGGCTATGCACTATGGCATATAGTGCCTCTATCCTACCACTAACGCAAAAGCATAGGCAAGCGCTAAATTTCATAAGATATTGGTAAGGGATCCATTCCTAGGCGTATGCATTCTCTTTCTCCATATGGCATATGCCTTTTTACACTTCTCACTATGCAACACCATTAGCATAAAATACACCATGCCTATGATAGCCCTACCTATAATACTGAGAAAAGAAGAGTATTTTTCTTCATTTTGTTGAATATTGTGGAAAAGAGCATATTGATTGTTGCATTATAAGGGAAGCCTCACAACACAACCAGTTTTCTGCGGAATACCTCTCTAAATGTT
Source organism: Sphaerochaeta sp. (assembly GCA_003446545.1). Taxonomy (GTDB): domain Bacteria; phylum Spirochaetota; class Spirochaetia; order Sphaerochaetales; family Sphaerochaetaceae; genus Sphaerochaeta. Next base: position 1,232 of record DMAO01000195.1, on the reverse strand, counting down.
TGTAATTATTGTTTTGACAGGGCCTAAATCGTCCCGTATAATTTGAGTTGTTCAAGTTCTTCGGGTATTATCCCCCATCACATAATCTTTTAAGGAGAGAGAGTCATGAAAAAAGGTATTGTCCTATCGTTAATCGTACTGATGGTTTCTTCCTTTGCATTTGCACAGGGTACAAAAGAAGCCACCCCGGCAAAGACCGATGGTCCGTTTAAAGTCGGAGTTATTTACATCAGTCCTCCTGGTGACATGGGTTACTCATACATGCACGACCAAGGCACCATTGCCATGGAGAAGCATTTTGGGGACAAGGTCAAGGTCTATAGGATGGAAGGCATTGCAGAGAATGAAAACAGTGAGAGGGCAATGGAAAGCCTCATTGACGAAGGGTGCAAGATAATCTTTGCAAACTCCTACAACTACCAGCAGTACATGCTCAATGTTGCACAGAACTTCCCTGACGTCTATTTCGAACACTGCTCAGGCTATCTTTCCAATGACAACATGTCCAACTACTTTGGAAGAATGTACCAGATGCGTTACCTCTCAGGTATGATCGCTGCAAAGATGTCGGCAACCGGAAAACTCGGGTATGTGGGCGCTTTCAACACTCCTGAAGTTGTACGTGGAATCAACAGCTATACCCTTGGTGCAAGGGCAATCAATCCCAAGGCTACCGTCACAGTCGTATGGACCAACTCTTGGTATGATCCCTCCTTGGAGCGTCAGGCAGCTGTTTCCCTGCTCGACCAGGGTTGTGACGTAATTGCACAGCACCAGGATACCACCGAACCGGCCAAAGCAGCCATCGAGCGTGGCAAGTATGCAATCGGATACAACGCTGACTTCCGAAGCATGATCGGTGATGACAGGGTACTCGTTTCCCCCATGTGGAACTGGGGCAACTACATGATTCCTGCTGTCCAGAGCGCCATGGATGGCACTTGGAAGAGCCAGAGTTACTGGGGCGGTCTTGAGGATGAAATGATTCATCTCTCCCCCATCTCACCCTTGGTCCCTGAAGAGTTCCAGAAAGTGGTCATGGCAAAGGAAGCTGATATCCGTTCCAGCAAATGGGATGTTTTCTGGGGTGAACTCAAGGACAACACAGGATCTGTTCGACAGAAAGCCGGCGAGAAAATGTCTGATGAAGCTATGCTAACCATGGATTGGTTTGTAGAAGGCGTCATCGGGAAAGTCAAATAACTGAATAACACTCTAGCAAATAGAGGCGG
>DMAO01000198.1 GCA_003446545.1 Sphaerochaeta sp. | reverse complement strand
ATTTCTTTCGCTTACCCTAAACCTGTAAGTATTTCTTCTCTTTTCCCTGCACCAGATCAGTGGACTGATACAACACAATACTCCATCACAGTGTCCATCCCCCTCGATGGCCATATCGCAGGGTCCCAGACCCAAGTCTCCCTGGCAAAGATGCAGGATGCCATTGACAAGCTGCTCATAACCCGTGTCCAGACAAGCAAGCAGTTGGAGCAGGCCTTGATCGCACGCATCAGCAATATCTCTGCCATTACCGAACAATTTGGGGTTGCACAGGCAAACTTGGCCCTTACTGAGAAGGTCTTCGGTATGACGATGACCCAGTACGAGGAAGGGTATAAGGGGTACCTTGAAGTGGAGAAAATCCAAGGGGACCTCTTGAAAGCCCAACAGAATATGCTTGGTCTGCAGTACCAATATGTCACTGCACTGGTCGACCTTATGTATGACCTGAATATCGATACGAATACCCTTGCTAAGGAGCTGTACTAACCATGAGCGAACATACGGACACAAAGAAAATGGTAGGCCTTATTGTACTGTTAGTGATAATAGTGGTCGCTGTGGCAATTATAGTTCTCAATCCCTTTGCCAAATTAAAGGCATCGAACCCACTACCGGGTGAAGAGGGATCACAAAGCACTGAAAAAGTGGCCATTGCGGTCTCAGCAGTTCCTGTTGTGCGTACAACTCTGCAAAGCTACATACGGGGCAATGGTAATGTTGTCGATCCCAAGGCTCTGGATGTCTATCCTGAGGTTATGGGCAACCTTTCCTTCCTTGATGCCAAGGTTGGCGATAGGGTGGAGAAGGACAAGGTCTTGGCTAGGATCGACCCCTCTAGGGCTGGTGTTGTCTATAAGGAGAGTGAGGTGAAGGCCCCCGTATCGGGGACCATTCTTGCTGTCAACTTTGCAAATGGGGCTTCTGTCTCCGCCCAAGCTCCACTGCTGCGCATAGGCATGCTTGAGGCACTGGAAGTGGAGATGGATATTGCCGAGCGGTATGTGGGTAGTGTCAAGGTGGGTACCAAGGCCCTGGCTACCTTCAAGGCTTATCCCGACCAGGAGTTTGTCGGTGAGGTAACACGCCTAAGCCCTGTGCTCAATCCGACAAGCAGGACCCTTGAGATCGGGATCAGCCTGGACGATCCCAACCGTCTGATAAAGAGCGGCATGTTCCCCACTGTTATCATTCTTACAGAGAGGCTTGAGGATGTTTTGGTCATATCACGCTCCAGTGTGCTCTATGATGGCAGCCAAGCCTATGTCTATGCCGTTGGCACGGGAAACATTGCGGAAAAGAAACCTGTCAAGATGGGGCTTGTTGTGGATGACAAGGCAGAGGTTGTATCGGGTCTCGAAGAAGGGCAGAGAATCATCACTCAAGGACAGACACTCCTTACTGATGGGACCAGTGTCCGGATAGTAGAGTAGGGGAAGCATATATGAGTGTAACAGATACCATAGTACGCAGACCCACCACAATTATCGTCATCTATACCTTGTTGGCAGTGCTGGCTCTGGTGGTCTTCCCCAATCTTCCTGTAGAGCTGTTCCCTGAGATGGATTTGCCGATGGTTGTCATCTACTCCTCCTATGCTGGGGCTAGCCCTGAGACAATGGAAGAGCGGGTAACCAAAAACATCGAATCCGCAGTCTCCAACGTAGGGGGTATAGATTCAATACAATCGACCTCCTCTGAGGGATTCAGCATGGTGATGCTCCGATTCAAGTATGGTACCGACCTGGATAAGGCCAGCCAGTCCATAAACGATAACCTCAACCTCTATGGGGACCTCTTCCCTGACGATGCATCGAGCCCGACCATCTTCAAGATAAACACCAACATGATGCCCATCATGAACATCGCTGTCATAGGCACTGGTGAACAGGATGCGAACGAACTCCGCGCAATTGCAAAAGATACTATCCAAGCAAGGCTTGAGCGCGTTAGTGGAGTCTCCTCCACCACCATCAACGGCGGACAGGATACCTACATCCAGGTGGCAGTGGACCAGAATAGGCTGGAAGCCTACTCTGTCACCCTCAGTCAGGTGGCAATGGCCCTTAACCCACAGAACTACCAGATAGGGTCGGGCACTATCACCGAAGGTGGGGTTTCCTACCTGTTGCGTACCGATGCCCAGTTCACCTCCATTGAAGATATTGAGAATGTGCTCGTTGCATCCTTTCCCAAGTACACTGCAGCAGGGTCTGTAAGCTCCACAGTTTCGGTAAGGCTCAAGGATATTGCAGATGTCACGTATGCCTATAAGGATGCTATATCCAATGTGTATATCAATGGGGAGCGTGGAGTCTATCTCTCTGTCTCCAAGGAGTCTGATGCCAATAGCGTGCAGGTTGCCACGGACATATATGAGGTCATTGACTCCCTGAATAGTGAGTTGCCTAATGGGGTGAGTCTCTATGTTACCATAGACACCACAAAGATGATCGAGTCGACCATCTCAACGGTGTATGCATCATTGGCTTATGGGGTGCTGTTGGTCATGCTCGTATTGTTCATCTTCCTTCGAAGTATGAAGTCTACCTTCATCATCGGCCTCGCCATCCCTGTATCCATGCTAGGGACCATCCTTGTTATGTACTTCATGGGGTACTCCCTTAACCTGATGACCCTCTCCGGCCTGATATTGGGTCTTGGTATGACGGTAGACAGCTCCATCGTCGTGCTTGAGAACATCTTCCGCTATCGCGAAAGGGGTTCCAAGCTACAGACTGCAGCTCTTTTGGGTACCAAGGAGATGATCGTAGCCATTTCCACATCAACGCTGACAACAGTATGTGTCTTTATTCCCATCTTGCTGCTGAGCAATAACCTGGAGATGCTTGGAGAGATGCTTACTCCCATGGCCGCTACCATCATCATTTCCTTGGTAGTTTCACTGGTGGTTTCCGTTACCCTCATACCGGTGCTTACGAGCTCCTATGTGAAGGTCTATACCCGCAAGCAGAAGCCTCTGAAGACAAAACTCCTCAGAGTGATGGATGACAAGATGGAAGCGGGTTTCGAAGCAATGGACAGAGGGTACAAACGAGTCCTGGATGTCCTTATCAAGTACAAGTGGCTAACACTCTTGCTGGTTGTTCTCATCATGGTCATTACCGTGCAGGGTACTAGAGTAATGGATGTAACCCTCTATCCGACGATGACTGAGAGCTCGGTGACCCTGACAGTTACCCTTCCAGAAGGGACGACCCTCGAATCAACAGAGGAAATCCTCATGGATATCGAGAAGAAGGCAAAAGTTGATATCCAAGGGTATAAGGACATTATTGTAACAGTAGGGGGTGGTGGAATCTTCGGTGGTGGTGCCGGAAACAGCGGGACGCTACAAATCTCCCTTCCTGATACTAGTGAACAGGTTGATGATATGTTTGTGGTGCAAGAGAAACTGCGTACCTATTTTGATGATTACCCTGCTGCCACTTTCTCCTTCTCCTCTGTCGCCATGGGGTTGGGCAATATAAATCCCGTTGACGTCATTGTCAAGAGTGACAACCTGGACCTTGCCTTTTCTACCGCTGAAACCCTTCGGGACCTTATAGCAGACAACCTGCCGGGAGTGTCCGAACCAAGGACAGACTTCAGTAAGGGGCTTCCTCAGCTTGAGATAGAGATTGACCGTGAACGGGCATACTCCTATGGTCTGACTATGCAGCGCATCGCCAGCGAGATAAGCAGCAGCTTCAATGGTATCACTGCCACCCAGCTCAAGACCAACGGATCAGATACCAACGTGATTGTCCTGCTCTCTGAAGAGGACCGATCCAATGAGATGGATATCGAGAAGGTCTTTGTCCAGAACTCCTTCGGCCAGAAGATATCCCTTGCCAACTTGGCAACGGTAACGCGTTCGACAGGTCCGGTTTCCATCAGTCGGGAAGATGAAATCAGAGCTGTGCATGTGATCGGAGGCCTATCTGATGGCTATTCCTCCTCTGCTGTGGAGAAGGATATTAAAGCGCTTATTGATGAAAAAATGATGCTAAGCGATGAGGTCTATATCGAGTTTGGAGGTGACTTTGCTGATTTGAGTGCGATGTCCAGCCATTTGATCATTATCTTGCTTTTGGCCATTGTCCTGGTCTTTGGGGTTATGGCTAGCTTATTTGAGTCCTTCAAGAACCCTTTCGTCATTCTCTTGTCCATCCCCTTGATGGCAGTCGGAGTTGTCGGTATCTATCTGATAACAGGAGAGACCTTCAGCATCATCTCTGCAATTGGAGTTGTAGTGCTTGCTGGTATTGTGGTAAACAACGGTATTGTCCTGGTTGACTACATCAATCTTCTGCGTAAGCGTGGCATGGACCTCAAAAGTGCATGTATCGAGGCTGGAGGGAACCGTCTCAAGCCAATCCTGATGACCAGCTTCACCACCATCTTTGCCATGGTCCCTTTGGCCTTCTTCGGAGGAGCGGGAGCGGAGCAGATACAGCCATTGGGTCAGACAATCATAGGAGGAATGGCCATAAGCACCCTTATGACCATCTTCTTCACCCCAGTCCTCTATGCACTCTTTAACAGGGAGAAGAAGAAGCGTGATGTGGAGAATATCGAGTCTTTCGTAGAAGGAGAGCAATCATGAAGAGGGTAGAGATTATAGCAGCCCAAGCCATCCAGGAGGATCTTCTGGATGCCTTGGCTCATTATGACGTGCCGAAGAAATACACCATCATACCCACAGCCCATGGAATGGGGAGCACTACCCCCAAGCTGGGCAATGAGGTATGGCCGGAAGAGAACTTTATCCTACTCATCTACTGTCAGGAGGAAATGCTTGATAAGATCAAGCAGGCCATAACCTTGGTTGAGAAGAAGTATGACCATGAGGGTAT
>DMAO01000124.1 GCA_003446545.1 Sphaerochaeta sp. | reverse complement strand
GGCTGCACGGGTAGGGATCATCGAGTGGGGCAAATTGAGATAGGTACGAAAGTAATGGCTCATGATAAGAGGTCGCTTTCCGACTGTATCACTGCCACTGCTCAGGGGATTCCATATCTGGCACACAATTGAGGGATCATACTGCTCATCGATCGAATCGTTCCAGAAGATGACTGTCTTTCCCTTTCCCTTGGCAACTTGAGCCATGGCATTGGCAAACCAGCACAACAATTCCGTCTCTTCTTTCATCCCTAGCTCATGCATCCTGCTCTGGCAGTCGGGACACTCTTTCCATCGGATGAGTGGGGTTTCGTCCCCTCCAAGGTGAATATATTGGGCAGGAAACAGGTCACACACTTCACCGATCACCCGTTCGGCAAAGAGTAAAGCCTCATCCTTACCCAAGCACAGCAGTTCTGAGAAGATCCCTTCCCCTTGGGGGATAGTAAACGGCCCTCCGGTGCAGCTGAACTGGGGATAGGAAGCAAGTGCTGCAACAAAGTGCCCAGGCATATCTATTTCAGGGATGATAATGATGTTCCTATCTCTGGCATAGGCTACCACCTCCCGTATATCTTCCTTCGTATAGAACTGTGCACTGGAATCGGTAAGGTGGGGATAGGCATCTATAGCGATCCGCCATCCCTGGTCATCGGTAAGATGCAGGTGGAGAACATTAAGCTTCAGTGATGATGAGAGATCGACCAGCCTAAGCATTTCACTCAGGGGACAGAATGTCCTGGTGGCATCCAGGAGCAACCCCCTCCAAGAAAAGGATGGGCTGTCGTGAATCTCACAACAGGGAATGGTCCTTTTTTTGGGATCGATAAGCTGCTTGAAGGTCTGAAAGGCGTAGAAGGCTCCGGCCGCTGAGTCAGCTTCAAGGATGCATCCTTGGGGTGAAACATATATCGCATACCCTTCGTCTGACAAGTTTCTGTTTGATTTCCTGAACCGGATCGATGATGATTGCCCGGGCTCGACTAGGGTAGGCACCAGATGGCACTTGTCAGTCAGCCAGCCTTGTATCTGGCCGATGGCAAAGGAATAGGGCTCAACGGGTCTTTCGATGCCGGGCTCCTTGCCCAAGACAAACAATTCGGGGCTCAGCTTCACTTCTCCGTTTGGGTAGGGGATTAGGTTCATAGTATTGTGCATGTATGGTATTCTATTCCTTTGTCGCACCGGCAGCAAAGCCCTGTGCAATTTTGTCCCTAAAGATAAGGTAGAAGATGATCATCGGTACTGTTCCTATTACCAAGGCCGAGAATTGCAAGCCATAGTCGCGGGACATTCCCCCGGCAAAGCTGTTTATTCCTACCGGAAGAGAGCGGATGGCTATCTCGCTGGTGAGGGTCTGTACAAGTATGAATTCGTTCCAGTTCCCCAGAAACGTGTAGATGAACATCGTTGATATGATGGGTGTTGATATGGGAAGGATGATGGCAAAGAACACTTGGAGGTAGTTTGCCCCATCAATGATAGCTGATTCCTGCATTGCATCTGGGATGCCCTTGACGTAGGTCGTGGCAAGAAAGACCTGAAAAGGTAGGCCGAAGGCAATATAGGGGATTATGACACCCAAACGGGTATTTGCTATACCGAGTTTCGTTTCCATGATGAACAGGGGCACTATTACGGAGTGGACGGTAATGAGTAGCCCTAGGGTATAGAACATGTAGATGACATTGCTGAAACGATACCTGAACTTGGAAAGGGCATACCCACTCCCCATTGCTAGGATAACCGTTATGACTGTGGAGATCATCGAATAGATGATACTGTTGAAAAAATACACCCCAAGGTGACCCTGAACCCAGGAAAGGGCGAAATTTTGCAGGTACAGTGAGGTCGGTGGGGACAGTGGATTGCGTACGATCTCAGAGTGTGGTTTGAAGGAGTTGAGGATCATCCAGACAATAGGGGCGATGGTCAGCACTGCGAAGGAAATCATGACAAAATATGCAATGGTTTTCCAACTTGTTTTTGTTTTGGACATGGCTTTTCTCCTACTCATACTTTCTCTCGATGCGCGTACTTGTTGCCTGTAGAATTAGGATAAGTCCTACTGAAAGCAAGACAATGAGGATGGAGGCAGCGCTGCCGAATCCGTACTTGTAGTATTTGAAGGTATTTGTATACATGTAGAGGGCTATCACTTCCGTAAAGTGGGCAGGCCCTCCCCCAGTCATTGCGAAAATGAGATCGAATGCCTTGAGACTGCCTGCTATTGCAAAGATAGCAGTGGTGGCAATGGTGCCTATCATACTGGGGAGTATGATGCGGCCCAGCATCTGGGATTCAGTGGCACCGTCTATCTGGGCTGCCTCCAATACCGACGGGGTGATCTTCTGCAGGTTTGCCAGGTAAATGATCATGTAGGTCCCTGTATGCATCCAAAGCAAGACAAAGAGGATAGGAACTATCGCCAGGCTTTTGTCTTCAAAGATCTTCATGACATATTGGCTATTGCCGGTGAAATTCCTGATCAGGGCGGTGACCATTCCCGAGGATGAGAATATTTGGTTCCAAAGAAGGGCGACCACAACAGGAGAGATGGTAATGGGAAGGAAAATCATGGTTTGGTAGAACTCTCCCTTTTTCACCATTTTCCTATGCAGCATATACGCAAGCAGGAAGCCCAAGGGGATCTGTCCAAATACCGAGACGGCGACGATGAGCAAATTGTTCCTCAGAGCATGAAGAAATACCGGATCTGTAAGAATGGTTGTGTAGTTTTCAAGACCAACGAACAGGCTCTTTCCATATCCGTTCCATTTGGTGAAGCTCAACGAGAAACTGTAGAAGATAGGGAATACTATCACTGAGGCAAAGAGAATGAGTCCTGGAATGATTAGGATCAAATAACTAGCCATCTTCTGTTGTTTAAAAGTCATTTTTATCTCCAGGATGGGAAGGCCGTCCCCCTTCTAAAAGGATCAGGAGACGGCCCGAAGGTGAATGATTTACTTGGAAGCGCGGTCAATCTTGTCGACCATAGTCTCCAAATCTTGAGCAACCTGTTTCGGTGTCATGGTTCCGAACATCATTCTTTGCAGGTTGACGTTGAAGGCCCCGATAGGTTCGGCCCCCAGTACTGCATCCATGACATACCCCATAGGTACCTTTCCGGCAAAAGCGATCAGCTTTTTGATCATCGGATCTGCGTCTGCAGGTTCTGCAAGCTTGTATGCTGGCAAACGTCCGAATCTCTGTCTGATGGCTGAACCTTCAGGACCACTATAGAACCATATCCATTTCCAGGCGGCTTCGGACTCTGCATCGTTGAGTTTGGCATTCATACCGAAGCCTTGTCCGGCAGTTGCCGAGGCGGAGAGGCTTTTGCCCTTCTGGTTAGGTACATCTGGGAACGATTCGAGACTCATGTAGGTCTTTTGCTCGTCGGTAAGCTCGCCGATCATATTGTTTACCATCCAGCCTCCGTCGATCAGGTACACAGCTCGCTCGTTTACAAAATCGTCCAAGCCCTGCCCATAGGCCAGTTGGTTGGTGCCAGGCGAGAACATCTGCTTGTCAGAAAGCTCCTTGATGATTTCCATTGCTGCAACGAACTGTGGATCGTCAAATCCCGCATTGTTTCCTGCGATGGCGTTGTCAAACCACTGCATTCCACCGGTTCTCTCAACCAACATTCCTGCAAGGCAAGACTGCATTGGCCATGCATCTTTGTTTGCGATGGAAAGGGGGATCAGACCCTT
>DMAO01000285.1:483-5208 GCA_003446545.1 Sphaerochaeta sp. | reverse complement strand
TCTTGTAGTAGGGAACGACAAAGCCGAGGGAGAGGCTTTTGTTGCTTGCGAAGAGTGTGGCTGTGCGTGAGGGATAGTACCCAAGCAGTTCTGCCTGTTCACGGACCTTGCGTTTTATGTCACCACTGATCAAGGGGGAATCGTTCAGGGCACGGGAGACTGTGGATTCAGATACTCCTGCTGCCTTGGCTACATCTGCCCTTCCTATACTCTTTGCCATATGCTTGCTTTCCTAATCGATAGTGGAATCATTGTAAGGGGAAATTGAGAAAGAGGCAAATGGAAAAGACAGCTAGTCAGTAGACGCAAAAGTGACCCATCAATGATGGGCCACTCTATATCTAACCGAAGTTAGCTTGGATTAGAAAGAGATTGATACGGAAGGAGTAAGTGTAAATGCTACAGCAGCAACTTCATACTTTGCCTCAACATTATAGGTGGCTCCACCCATGGCGTATTTAGCATTTGCAACGATTGTATACTCATCAGTACCTGCAATGTCAGAAAGGTCATCTATCTGAGCCTTCAAACTAGCACCAACTGTGAACTTATCAATCACGGTCTCATAGGAAGCCTCTACAGCAAAAGCATTAACATCAGCAGCATCCTTGAAGTAAGCGACCCAGAGGCCAATTCCTTCAATTGTAGTACTAGCATCAGCAGTGATTACTGTGTCTGAAGCATCAAGATCATAAATCATTTCACCAGTAGCAGCGAGTGCAAAATCAAGACCGGCAAGTTTCGCAACATCAGCTTTTGCAGAAACAACAAGACCATTGTTTCCAGCAGCAGTGTAGTCATTGGAGAAACCAACAGCAGCACTAACACCATCAATAGGATTAACGGTTGCACCAATAACCATTGGCAGAGCTGTAAGAGTAGGATCAGCTGAAACATAAACTGTTACTAGATCTGAATAACCAAGAGTGATACCAAAATTATCACCAGTAGTAGCCATCTCAAGTGCAGAACCTCTAAAGTCATTCAAGTCAGCAAGAACCGTAGGAGCTCCACCACTAACACCATTACCAACATGGAGGGTCAATGCGATATCACCCATGTCAATACCTTCTGTCGCAAGAGCCTTATCAAGGTACAACTCAGCTGTAGCGGCTACCTCAGCATCTGTCTGATATAAAACAGCAGTTGAATCCAGGCTCACCTTCCAGAAGTCACCGGTGAAATCAACAACAGTAGCCACTTCAGCTTCATTACCATCCTCATTTTGGGTATAAACGTTTGGATCAGCAAACTTAAATGCATACCCAGTCGTGAAAGTACCACTTACTGTTAGAGGTGTAGCAGCGGACAGACCGACAGCTACCATAAGAACCAGCGCCAGAGTCAATACAAACTTTTTCTTCATGACGTAAATCTCCATTTTTTTGCGTGAGAGTTTATTTGTAACATCAGTATGTCGATGCACTTTGTGAGTAGAATGGAAGAAACGTGTTGGAGCTGTGGAATTGTATGATTGAAATATGTGGAAAGGGGTAGTTGTGTGTTGGAAACTTGTATTTGTGTGGTTTCTATGTTCATACAATTCCTTTATGTAGAAATTAAGAAGGTTACAAAGACAATATCACTTATACCGTCAACAATATTGCAGTACATAACCGATTGCATTATCATATAATTATGATATATATTTTCGCATCTGACATCCACGGTAGTGCATATTATGTGCATAAACTTTTGGAAGCCTTTACAAGAAACAGAGCCTCCAGATTGATACTTCTGGGAGATCTGTTGTACCACGGCCCTAGAAATAATCTTCCTAGAGTATAACCCTAAAAAAACATATGCGCCACTAAATAGTGTAAAAGATTCAATTATTTGTGTAAGAGGAAATTGCGACACGGAAGTTGACCAAATGGTGCTGGAATTCCCCATCCTTTCGGACTACTGCAGTCTCTTTTTTGAGGAGTTGGGTGGAAAGATGATCTATCTGACACACAGGCATCACGGAGCGCCTCCATTGCAGGAAGGGGACATCCTGGTGAGCGGTCATACACACATACCAGTTGCAACAAAGCAAGAGGGAATCTTCTTGGTCAATCCAGGATCGGTTGCAATCCCCAAAGGGGGCTTCCCTCCCTCGTACTGCCTATATGAGGAGAGGACCTTCACCATTATGGACTTTGTTGTTTCTTTGGTTGTTCCGTTACTTGCTGTTCTTTTTGGGTGGAGCGTTATCTGGGCGGATAACCGTACTATGTCCGGCAAATCTATAGCCATACCCCCGCACGGTCTCGATCCACTGGGACCCCAAAATGCCCATCTTTGATCGTATGTTCTTCACATGGGTGTCGACGATACGGTCATAACTCTCAAAGCTGTAGTCAAAGCAGTGCTCAAGAATCTGTGACCGTGTGATCAGGATGCCGCTGTTACTTACCAAGTAGCTCATGATCCTCCACTCTGCTGCAGTAAGGGGGATCGGCTTCCCATCGATGGCGAACAGGTGGGAGACCTCATCAAGCTGCAAGAAGGAATTTCCCAAGGACCAGGAGGAACCACTGCGGAAGGCAGAGGCGCTCATGTCTATACGCCTGAACATGGCATGTACACGAAGCACGAGTTCCTTGGTCGAGAAAGGCTTGCAGACATAATCGTCAGCACCCAACTCGAAGCCGAGGATGCGGTCACTCTCGGCGATGCGCGTTGTGACGAAGATTACAGGAAAGGTGTAGGTCTGCTTGAGCTTCTTGATAAAGGTGAAGCCATCACCATCAGGGAGGAGGACATCCAACAGCATCAAATCAGGAGACTGTCGGGCTATTGCAACCTGCGAGGTATGCAGGTCTTCAAAAGCCTGCACTTCATACCCTGAAAGCTCAAGGTACTGCTTGATGCCTTCCCGGTCTTCGGGATTACCGTCAATGACATACAGGAGTTTCATAAAACCTTACCCATCCTTTGGTTTCTAACTTCACGTGAGTAGGGAATAATTATACCCATACTGTGAATCATATGTCAAACATATATGGTAAAATCGTAAAAACTGCGGTTAATCACACATTTTGCTCACATAACCATCAAATATTCCTAGAAGCCACCTATATTGCCAACCTCAAACGATGACGCTACACTACGTGCTGTGAAACATCCCTACCCCACCCTATTGGTGGATACCCTAATTCTGCTGGTCAGCATTGCGATCCTGCTACTCATATCCTCCGTCTCCCTCGGAGGTGGGGGTGGGTATGTAAATGTGGAAAGCCCTGAAGGCTCATTCCGCTACTCCTTGGCAACAGACAGGGAGGTGGTGGCCCACGGCCCCCTTGGGGAAACCCACATCATCATTGAAAGCGGATCGGCTAAGATCATAGACTCCCCCTGCCCCACAAAAACCTGTGTGCATCAAGGCGCCATATCCACAGCTAGTGGATGGATAGCCTGCCTGCCGAATCAGATTCTCCTTACCATAGTCTCTTCTGCAAACGGAGAAGCGGAGGTTGATGATGTCGCGAACTGAACGCAAGATCGCCTTTGTGGCGGCAGCCACCCTACTCTGCTCAATGCTGGAATTCCTCATACCCAAGCCCCTGCCCTTCCTGAGGCTGGGACTGGCCAACCTGCCCATCCTGCTGGTACTTGACATATTTACCTTCAAATCCTTCTTCATCCTGCTCCTTCTCAAGTCCATAGGCCAGGGCTTTGTCAGCGGGACACTGTTCTCCTACCTCTTTCTTATCTCCCTTGCCAGCACACTCTCTAGCGGCCTGGTGATGAAAGGGGCCAAAGCCCTGTTCAAGAGCAGGATCTCTTTGGTGGGCTGCAGTATTTTGGGGGCTTTGGCCAGCAACCTCTCCCAGCTAGGGGTTGCCTCTATCCTTATTTATGGAAAGACCATATGGATAGCCGCCCCACTTATGCTTGGTATCGGCATCATCAGCAGCATCATCCTAGGTCTTGTTGCACAGCGGTACAAAACACAAGGCACCCTGATCCCTCTTTTGGCCCAGGACCAGCTGACTCTTGAGCTACCCCTAATAGCCGAGCGTGAGCATAATGGCAAGGTCGCCCTGGCTGCTTTGCTGGCTATAGCGGCCATCCTCATTGTGGACAAGCTGGTAGTCCTTGCCATGATCACAGCCCTGATGTATCTGCTGCAAAAAATAGCCAAGCGAAGGATCAGGGTGGTACCCCCCTTGATGCTCCTGTTCTCCATGTTGGTGCTCAGTCTTTTCGAACCCTATGGGAAGGTACTTTTTTCCTTCGGGTCTGTGGCCTTCACCCAGGGCTCTGTCGAGGTTGCCCTCATAAAGGCTCTGAGGCTTGTCAGCCTCTTAGCAGCGAGTCAGTGCATCAGTGCAAGCAATCCCAAGCTCAGTTCGAAAAATCTTGCCTACATCCCTCTGACTCTGGGATACTTTACCTTGCTGTCCAGTTCCTTTAAGGGTTCTAAGGGTTCACTTGTCCAGAGAGCGGACCAAGCTTTGCTCAACACTGCCTCCGGTAGTGTTGAGGTACATGCCAAGAAGACCATGAGAATATCAACGCCTCTCTTTATCGGTGTTGTACTCGTTGTCATTGGCGTAGCAATTGTTAGCAAGTTTTCATATTAATAATAAATATATAACAATAAAACAATAATTTACACATAAAATATATATTAATATTCCTTCAGGAATTTTAATATTGTATATTTTATATATTACTACAATATTTTTCCTATTTCTTCACATAGTTGAAAAAACCCTCTTGACTATATTAGATAAT